>JANNXB010000118.1:0-27669 GCA_031409355.1 Betaproteobacteria bacterium
ACCTGCGCCACGGCGAGCTGCAGCTGGGCGAGCGCTGGCGCCTGGGCCGCGTGCTGAAGCAGCGCGCCTACGACCGTGCCGTCGTCCTGCCGAACACTTGGAAATCCGCCCTGATTCCCCTGTTCGCGGGCATACCGGTACGCACGGGCTACGCGCGGCCAGGCCTGCTGAACAGGGTTCACCGGACGACAGCGGCGCGCGAGCCGATGACCGTTCACTACGCGCGCCTTGCGGAGGATCCCGGCGCGGAGCCCGCATTGCCGTTGCCCTTTCCCCGCCTGCAGGAAAAGGATAACGACACCGCGGCCCGCTTCGGCATATCCGGCGCCTACACCGTGCTTTGTCCCGGCGCCGAGTACGGTCCCGCCAAGCGCTGGCCGCACTTCCGCGAACTGGCGGAGAAACTGGATGGGCAGGTTGTCCTGATCGGCTCTTCGTCCGACAAAAAAGAGGCTGAACAGATAAAGGGCCGGAATCTCGTCGGGCAGACAACGCTCGACGAAGCCATCGACCTGATCGCCGGCGCCGCCGTAGTGGTAACCAACGATTCGGGCCTGATGCACGTGGCCGCGGCCACCGGGACGCGCCAGGTGGCGCTGTTCGGTTCTTCCAGCCCCGAGCACACGCCGCCGCAGTCCGCCGTGGCGCGCACCGTCTGGCTGAAAGTCGAATGCAGCCCCTGCTTCGAGCGCGTCTGCCCGCTCGGCCATTTCAAGTGCATGAATGGACTTTCCGTGGAACGCGTCCTGGAAGAAATAAAATCGCTGCAATGACCACGAAGATCTTCCCCACCGCCCAGGACTGCCAGAACGCGTTCTACGAAGCGCTGGAACGTTCCGACCTCGAGGCGATGATGGCGGTCTGGTCGGAAGACGAGGAAATCGTCTGCGTGCACCCGGCAGGTCCGCGGCTCGCCGGCCAGGCGCAGGTGCGCGAAGTGTGGCGCCAGATGTTCGCGGGCGGCCCCGGCATGCGCGTGCGCTTGTCGCAGCAGGTGGTGATCGCCGGCGTGATGCTCGAAGTGCACAGCGTGCACGAGAACATCTCTGTCGCGGGCGAACAGCGGCCGCGGCCGCCGATGGTCGCGACCAACGTCTACCTGCGTACCGCGGCCGGCTGGCGCATGATCGCGCACCACGCCTCGCCCGCGCCGGGCCAGCAGCCGGCGGCGGAACCGCCGCCCGCAGCTCCAAAGATCCTGCATTGACTTCCTATGAAGCCCCCTGGTGGCTGCCCGGCGGCCACCTGCAGACTGTCGTCGCAGCGCTGGCACCAGCGCCACGCATCGCCTGGAGGCGCGAGCGCTGGGATACGCCGGATGGCGATTTCATAGATCTCGACTGGGCCGGCGCGGAGGCGAACCCCGGCGGACCGCTCATCGCGCTGTTCCACGGCCTGGAAGGCAGCTCCCGCAGTCCCTATGCGCGCGCTATCGCGGCACGAGCGCTCGCCACGGGCTGGCGCTGCGTGGTGCCGCACTTTCGCGGCTGCTCGGGCGAACTGAACCGCCTGCCTCGCGCCTACCACTCCGGCGACAGCGAGGAAATCGGCTGGATCCTCGACCGCCTGCAGGCACGCCATGCCGTGGGAATCTCCCTGGGGGGCAATGCGCTGCTAAAGCTGCTGGGCGAGCGGGGTACGGCAACGCAATTGCTGAAGGCGGTCGCCATATCCGCGCCGCTCGACCTCGCCGCCGCGGGCCGCAACCTCGACGCCGGCCTGAGCCGCGAGATCTACACGCGGGTCTTCCTCAGAACGCTCAAGAGGAAGACGTTCGAGAAAATCCGGCGGCAGAAGATCTCGGTCGATGCGCTGCGTCTCGCGAAAGCGCGCACATTCTGGGAATTCGACGACACAGTCACCGCGCCGCTGCACGGCTTCCTCGGCGCCGACGACTACTGGGCGCGCTCCTCGAGCGGGCCGTGGCTCGCGCGCATCCGGGCGCCGACGCTGGTGATCAACGCACGCAACGATCCGTTCATGCCGGAATCAGCGCTCGATGCAGTCAGGGATTCGGGCAAAGTGCCGCCGAACGTTATGCTAGAATTTCCGCGCACTGGTGGCCACGCTGGATTCCCCGGCCGCAATCACTGGCTCGCGCAACGCGTCCTGCATTTCCTCTCAACCCCGTTCCTCTCCACGCCGTGAAAGTCCCAGCAGAAATTTTCCGCGCCTACGACATCCGCGGCATCGCCGGCAGCGTCCTCTCGGCCGCGGTGGTGCGCGAGGTCGGACGCGCATTAGGGACGCTCGCTCGCGAGCGGAGCGACGCCGCCCGCGAAACCGGCACGCCGACCTTCGCCGTGGGCCGCGACGGCAGGCTCTCGGGCCCCGAGTTGGGCGCGGCGCTGATGGACGGACTGAATGCCGCGGGCGCCGACGTCATCGACATCGGCATCGTGCCCACGCCGGTCACCTACTTCGCCGCGCACCACCTCGGCTGCCGCAGCGCGGTGATGGTGACGGGCAGCCACAACCCCGGCGAATACAACGGCCTGAAAATGGTCGTCGCCGGCGACACGCTGTCCGGCGGGGAAATCCAGGGACTGCGGCGCAGCATCGAGGCGGGCATATCCGCGTCCGGCAGCGGAACGAGGACCCAGGCGAATGTCCTGGACGCCTACGTGGAGCGCATCGCGGGCGACGTGAAGCTCGCGCGGCCGATGAAAATCGCCATCGACAGCGGCAACGGGATGGGCGGCGTGGTTGCGCCGCGCCTGTTCCGGCGCCTGGGCTGCGAAGTGACGGAACTGTTTTCCGAGGTGGATGGAAACTTTCCGAACCATCATCCGGATCCTTCGCGACCGGAGAATTTAAAAGATTTAGTTGAAGTATTAAAGCAAAAAGATCCGGAAATCGGCCTGGCCTTCGACGGCGACGCCGACCGCCTCGGCGTGGTCACAAAAAGCGGAAAAATAATCTTTCCCGACCGCCAGATGATGCTCTATGCGAAGGACGTGCTGTCGCGCAACCCGGGCGCCGAAATCATCTACGACGTGAAATGCACCCGGCTGCTCGCGCCCTGGATAGAGCGGCACGGCGGGCGCGCGACGATCTGGAAGACCGGGCACTCGCTGGTCAAGGCGAAGCTCAAGGAAACCGGCGCGCCGCTCGCGGGCGAAATGTCGGGACACATCTTCTTCAAGGAACGCTGGTACGGCTTCGACGACGCGCTCTACTGCGGCGCACGTCTTCTAGAGATTCTTTCCAGGGAAAAAAATCCAAATCAAACCCTCGAGGAACTGCCGGATGCTCCTTCGACGCCGGAGTTGAACTGGAAGCTGGCCGAAGGCGAACCGCAGGCGATCATGGCGCAGCTGCAGGCACTGAAGCCGTTTCCCGCCGCGAGCCGCGTGCTGACGATCGACGGCGTGCGCGCGGAATTCGAGGACGGCTTCGGCCTGGCGCGCGCATCCAATACTTCGCCGGTGATCGTGCTGCGATTCGAGGGAGATACGCGGGACGCGATGACACGCATCCAGGAAGAATTTCGAAAGGTCCTGCAGCCGCTCAAGCCTGAAGTGGCCCTACCTTACTAGGCGCGTTTCAATCCGCCTAATAGGGAAGCAACCGGCCGCTCCCGGCGCTTGGCCAGGCCACCAGCCGGTTCTTCCGCCTTGGCGGTAACCGGGGCGGCGGTGCCGGGTTCGTAGGGTTTGGAAAAAATCGGGTCGTGGTGCTTCTGCGCGGCTCTGGGCGCGGCGTGCTGCGGAGCGCTGTGCGGTGCGGTGGCAGGCTGGGGCGGATTGGCATGCTGGGACTTCTGCTGCGGCGGCCGGCGCTCACGCTCGGGCCTGCGCTGCGATCCCTGCCGGGAACGCCCGGCGCCGCCTCCGGCATGCTCGCCGCTCACCATCGTCGCCACGGTGCCGGCATTGGCAAAACCCGCCACCAGGACGCGCTCCAGCTTCTTGTTGATGAGCTTCTCGATCGCCTCCAGTGCCTCAAGGTCCTCGGGCGCCACCAGCGAGATCGCCTCGCCCGTCAGGCCCGCACGGCCGGTGCGGCCGATGCGGTGCACGTAGTCCTCGGGCGAATGCGGGATGTCGAAATTGATCACCTGCGGCAGGCTCTCGATGTCCAGGCCGCGGGAGGCGACGTCGGTGGCGACCAGCACGGTGGTCTTGCCGCTCTTGAACGCTTCCAGCGCAGCTTCGCGCTCACTTTGCGTCTTGTCGCCGTGGATGGCGTCGACCTGGATATGGTTGGCGCGCAGCTGGTGCGCGAGGCGGTTGGCGCCGATGCGCGTGCCGGTGAACACCAGCACCTGCTTCAGCCCGCGCGACTGGATGATGTGGCAGAGCAGTTCGCGCTTCTTCTCGCGCGCGCACGGATGCACCACGTGCGTGACCAGGTCGGCGGTGGCGTTGCGTGCCGCGATCTGCACTTCAGCCGGATTCTTGAGCAGCGACTTGACCAGCTTGCGGATCTCATCCGGAAAGGTGGCCGAGAACAGCAGGTTCTGCCTGACCGGCGGCAGCAGCGCGATGATGCGCCTGATGTCGGGCATGAAACCCATGTCCAGCATGCGGTCCGCCTCGTCGAGGATCAGCACCGAGACCTGGTTGAACATCACCGTCTTGTTGTGCACGTGGTCGAGCAGCCGGCCGGGCGTGGCGACGAGGATCTCGACGCCCTTGCGCAGCTGCGCGATCTGCGCGTTCATGTCGGTGCCGCCGTAGACGATCGCAGTGCGGATCGGCAGGTGCTTGGCGTAGCCGCGGAAACTTTCCTCGACCTGGATCGCGAGCTCGCGCGTCGGCGCGAGGACCAGCACGCGTATCGGGTGGCGGGCGGGCGAGGCCGAGGTGCTCGCGAGCGGCGCGAGAAGCTGAAGCGTCGGCAACGCGAACGCCGCCGTCTTGCCGGTGCCGGTCTGGGCACCCGCCATGAGATCGCGGCCCGCGAGGACGAGAGGGATGGCTTGTTCCTGGATCGGGCTCGGCTGTTCGTAGCCCAGGTCTTTCACCGCTTGGAGAAGCGGCGGGATCAAGCCCAGTTTTTCGAAACCTGAGCTAATGACGTAATGCCTTGAAAACTAAAGAAGTCGGATTATACCCCTTTAGCAGGGGCAATCACGAGCTGGGTTTGCGTAACAAGGGCCACCAACTTGCCGGCCTCGCTGCGAATGGTGGTCTGGCAGACCACCGTGGTTCGGCCTTTGTGCACCGGAACCGACTCTCCAACGACCCGCGTGCCTGCCGGCGCCCCGCCGTGCAGGTTGTCGCCGACGGTGCACAAGTCCTTGCGCACCGCCAGCCGGGCGACCACTTTGTCCGGGGTGACGTCGGTGAACTCGATCCCGAGCAGGTCCGGCAGCAGGCCCTTGACCTTCTCCTGTATCGACGCCGCCAGGTTCATTTCAGGCAACGCGCAGCATACGGGTGAACGAAGCTCCGGCGACATGAGCATTCGCCTGCCGCGAGGCGCGGTCGGGCGCAATTTGAATTAGGCGTCATACCTGCGAGTGCTCCAGTAACCGGGCTTTCGACGGAAGGGTGCGAGCGCAAGGACATAAACTTCGGACTCGCGCTCCAGATACACAATGGAGAATGGGAATTTCTTCGGGAAGACGCGGCGAGTGCCGAACTTGTGTGGCGATCCCATATCGGGAAACTCGGCGGCCAGCTGGATTGCTTGTTCGACTCCTGTGGCAAGCCCCGCTCCAAGCTTTGGACTGATTTTTGCGTAGTACGAGACCTCGGACAGTAGCTCGGCGCGAGCGGCATCGTGGAACCGAATCGGCTTCACTTGAGCAGGCGGCGCACCTCGGCGAAAACTTCCTCGGCCGGAATGAGCTTGGCCGTGCCGCTATCTATTTCCGCAATTCGACGCTTGATTTCCTCGTCCCACGCCACTTCGACTTCCGCATCCACTTCCTGGACCGTGGCCAAAAGCTCCTCCGCGAGACGTACACGGTCTGCCGGTGGCAAGGCACGCGCCTTGCGCGAGAGTTCATCAACCAAGTCAGACATGAGAGCCTCCGATCGATACCGAAAGTGTACACCTGCAGTCAGTTGACGCGGCCCCGCTTCTTGCCATGACGTCAAACGTGTCGGACACAAAATATCCTCACGCGCTAGGTCGATATGTCCACTTTATCGGATGAGGTTCCGCGTCGGGCAACAACCGGCTGTTAGGTGTCGCCATCTCCGATCTACTGCGGTACCTTGCCTCGCACGGCTAGAGCCTTTGCTCGCAAGGTAAAGGCACCATCGGCTCGATCGCCCAAAAAGCGCTTTCGCAAACCTTGTCGCAAGGCTTCGCGACGCTCGTCGGAAAGGGTAGCGACATAAGCACCCTGCGGCGCGACCCCTCTGAGGTGTGGATCCCAGAAATCGTTGAACGAAGTAAATGGCAACTGCATCGTTATCACCGTTTCCTTCACATCCTGCAATCCAGCGGATTGCCAGAGCGCGGTCAACTGACCCTCTCGATTCGAATGCTTAGGCCTTTGCGAACGCGCGTCGGCTCCCGGATCAAGCCTGACGGCCTCCTCCCAGAAGATGGACGACAACTCAAGACCGTCGCGGTCCCAAGTGCATGCAGAGACGGTTCCGCCCGGGCGGGTGACTCGCCTCATTTCGCTGGCTGCCTTTTCAGGTTGTGGAACGAACATCATGACCAGAAGAGAAAGCGTCTGGTCAAAGCACGCAGCGGGAAATGGCAACTGCATTGCGTCCCCAACCTGGAACGTGATCCGAGAATCGTTGAACTGCGTGCGCGCAAAGTCCACAAAGGACTGGCCGGGATCCACGCCGACGATCTCGCTGCTGCGTGCCATGGCCGCGATGGCTTTGACCAAGGCGCCTGTACCGCACCCAACATCGAGAATCTTGCCGGCGTCCCGTAGTTGCGCGAAGTCCGCATACATTGGCGCCAAGCGCACACTCCATCGCCCCATCAACTGCTCATACCCGACTGCATTTGCGAACATCTCAGCCATTTTTCCTCCTACTCGGATAAGAACCTGAACCGATCGACGGTCGGTGCGTCAACGAAAAAGCGAACTCAACTGTCAGTTAATGGTTCGCCGGTTGCGCTCGGGCTGCACGTCCTGCGGCTCGACGCCGGGGAGCTTGAGTTCCATGTCCCAGTCGCTTTTCTTGACCGCCGCCTGCAGCAGGCGGCACACCGAGTGCAACAGGACGGGATCAAGCGTGAGGGTCACGCCCTGGCCTTCGGACGGGTGCATCGCGACCACCGGATGGCCGTTGGGATCGTGGCCGGTCTGGATGCGCGCGAGCAGCAGCGGCTCGGCGCCCAGCGGCGTGGCGCGGATGCTGTCGTCGTAGGGCTGGGAGAAATTCGCCTTCGAGACCGCCTGCTCGTGCTCGATGTTCAGCAGGGCCTTGCGCGCTTCGGGATTGGGCTGGGTGCGGATGCGCGGGCTCGCCTCCTCGGCGAGCTTCACCAGCAGCGGCCAGAGCAGCTTGACGAAGCGCCGCGTCAGCCACATGCGCACTTCGACCTGCTCGCTGGCGGCGATCAGCATCAGCATGCGGTCCTGCTCGGCGACAAAATCGATCTTGACCTGGTGCAGGCGCATGTTGGGTTTGAACCTTGCGGATAGCCGAATTGTAGAATGCTTTGGTGCTGAACATCCTCCCGGCCGCCGCGCAGGACCTCGAAGACGTGCGGACGCTGTTCGGCGAATACTCGCGCCTGGTCTCCGAGGCGCTGTGCTTCCAGAACTTCGACCAGGAGCTCGAGGCGCTGCCCGGCCTGTATGCACCGCCAGGAGGCGTGCTGCTGATCGCACGGGACAAGGACGCAGCCGCTGGCTGCGTTGCTCTCCGCCAGATCGATGCAGGTCGCGGCGAGATGAAGCGGATGTACGTGCGCGATGCCTATCGCGGCAGCGGCCTGGGCAGGCGCCTCGCGCTCGCGGTGATCGAAGAAGCGAGAAAACGGAAATACAGCCGCGTGGTGCTGGATACTCTGCCGAAGCTGGCGCCGGCGATCGCGCTCTACCGCGACCTCGGCTTCCGCGAGACCGGCCCCTATCTCGCCTCGCCGACGCCGGGCGCGATCTGTTTCGAGTTCAAAGTTTCCTGATTTTTTCCAGCAGCGCGGTACTGGAACGCTGGTGCTCGAACGGAATCGACACCACGCGCCCGCCGCGCGCCAGCGTCTGTACCGCGCCGACGATTTTCTCCGCCGGCCAGTCGCCGCCCTTGGCGAGGACTTCCGGGCGCAGGATTTCGATGAGCGCCGCGGGCGTGTTCTCGTCGAACCAGGTGACCGCGTCCACCGCTTCCAGCGCCGCGATCAGCGCCATGCGGTCCTCCAGGGAATTGACCGGGCGGCCGTCGCCCTTGCCCAACCGGCGCGCGGAGGCGTCGCCATTCAGCGCGACGACGAGCACGGCGCCCAGGGCGCGCGCCTGCGCGAGGTAGGTTACGTGGCCGCGGTGCAGGAGATCGAACACGCCGTTGGTGAACACCAGCGGCCGCGCCAAGCCAGCGGCCCACTGCGCCGCTTTGCCCGGAGGCCTGATTTTCGCTTCGAACCCCAGGCTAGGACCCGCTCTTCTTGGGTTCCTCGGCCTTGGGCTTGGGTGGCGCGCAGGCCGCGTCGGTCGGCTTGCAGTAGTCGAACACCTTCACTACCTTTCGCACGCCGCCGGTGGTGCGCGCGACTTCGACCGCCGCGTTCGCCTCCCCCTCCGTGACGATCCCAAGCAGGTAAACAACCGCGTTCTCGGTAACCACCTTGACGTGAATCGGGTTCAGCTTGCCCGAGTCGAACAGGCGCGCCTTCACTTTGCCGGTGACCGTCGCATCGGTCGCGCGCGTCGTTAGCGAGGTTGCGTCGGCGACCTGCAGGTCGTTGGTCACCCCGCGCACGCTGGGCACCGCGAGGACCAGCTTCTCGATTTCCGCCTTGGCCGCCGCGTTTGGCACTTCGCCCGTCAGCAGCACGCTGCGGTTGTACGAGGTGATGTTGACGTGGACCTTGTCGCCGAAGCGCTCGCTCACGCGGTTGACCGAGCGCAGCTCGATGCTCTCGTCGTCGACCTGGACGCCCGTCGTGCGCCGGTCGTTCGCCGCAAGCACCGCGGTGCCGGCGCCCACCACCGCCATTTCGATGCAGCCCTGCAGGGAAAGGACGAGCAGCGGAACCGCCACCAGGGCGGGAAGGGAAGGAATGCGGATTCTTTTCACTTTTTTTCTCCGTAAAGCTGCGAGTCGATGCCGTCGCAGAGGCAATGCAGCACCAGCAGGTGCACTTCCTGGATCCGCATGGTGCGCTCGTGCGGCACGCAGACATGGACATCGCCGGAAGCGAGATGTTCCGCCATTTTTCCGCCGCCCCGCCCGGTGAGCGCCACTACGGCCACCCCCAGCTCGCGCGCCGCGCGCATCGCCGCGACCACGCTGGCGGAATTGCCGCTGGTCGAAATCGCCAGCAGCACGTCGCCCTTGCGGCCCAGGGCGCGAACCTGCTTCTCGAACACCTGCTCGTAGCAGTAGTCGTTCGCGATCGAGGTGAGCGTGGAGCTGTCGGTGGTGAGCGCGAGGCCCGCCAGCGGCGGACGCTCGCGTTCAAAGCGGTTCACCAGTTCCGCCGCGAAGTGCTGGGCGTCAGCCGCGGAGCCGCCGTTGCCGCAAGAGAGAATCTTGCCGCCCGAGCGCAACGCAGCGACCATCAGCTCGATGCCCCGCGCGATCGGGGCCGCGAGCTGCGCGGCGGAGTCGACTTTGAGTTTCGCACTGTCGGCAAAGTGCGACGCGACCTGCGCTTCCAGCGGCGCGCTTTTCATCGCCGCATTTTACTCGATGTAGACCTCGAACTCGATCCGCCGCGCGGGATTCGGATGATCCTCCAGGCGGCTGACGCGCGCGCGCAGCGGCGTGCCGCGATCCAGTCCCCAGGCCAGCGCCGCGTTCTGGCGCCGCGGCACGTAGCCGAGCTTGCGGCCGCGCCATTCCACGCGCACCGCGTCCGGATCATGGGGATTGTCCTGCTCGCGCACGAGTTCAAGCGCGTCGCCCGTGCGCATGAGCGGCATCGCCTGCGCCGCCTCGCCATGGCGGAAGCCGGCGAGCGGCGAGCTTTGCACCAGAAACTGCACGCTGGCGTGCGCCTGCACCTGCACGCTTTGGCCGCACGCCGAAAATGCGACAAGCAGAAGAACGCTAGGCAGTAAACGCATTGCGGATCCACCTGATCCGGCCGCTTTCGAGGGAATCCAGCAGCAGGACGTCGAACCTGCAATCCACTTCCGGCCGGCGCATGAGGTAGAGACGAGCGGCCGCGATAAGTCGCCCCTGCTTGGCCGAGGTGACGCTCTCCCCGGCGCCGCCAAACCGCTCGTCCCGCCGGTAGCGGACTTCGGCGAACACCAGCGTGCCGCCCTCCTCGGCCACCAGGTCGATTTCGCCGTGCCGGCAGCGCCAGTTGCGCGCCAGCACCCGCAGGCCGGCCTTGCGCAGCAACTCGGCGCACAGTTCCTCGGCTCGCGCTCCTCGCTCCGCTCGCTGCGCTCGCTCTGCGACCCGGTTCATGGCAGTCTTAACGGATCGCCGCCCCGGAAGGTTGACCCGGAATTGGAAAACGCTCCAGGAACGCTTTACGTCGTGGCCACGCCGATCGGCAACCTTGCCGATTCGAGTCCGCGCTCGATAGAAATCCTGCGTTCGGCGCAGGTCGTCGCCTGCGAAGACACCCGCACTTCGCGCACACTGCTCGCCCACCACGGCATCGCCGCGCGCACCGTCGCGCTGCACGCGCACAACGAGCGCGAGGCGGGCGAAAAGCTGCTGCGCGTCCTGCGGGAGGGGGGCAACGTGGCGCTCGTGAGCGACGCCGGCACGCCCGCGATATCGGATCCCGGCGCGCTGCTGGTGGCCGCGGCGCACCGCGAAGGCCTGCGCGTGATCCCGCTGCCCGGGCCGAATGCCGCGATCGCCGCCTACTCCGCAGCGGGGTTCGTCTCGGATAGCTTCCAGTTCGTGGGCTTTCTTTCCGCGAAGAAGAAAATTGCGTTTGCGCAACTGGACGTTCCATGGCCGGTGATCTTCTATGAAGCGCCGCACCGTGTGCTGGAGACCGTGGAGGCGCTGCTCGGGCATTTCGGCCCGCTGCGCGAACTGGTGATCGCGCGGGAGATATCCAAGAAGTTCGAGGAAGTCGCGCGCATGACTCTCGGGGCCGCGCCGGCATGGCTGGCCGCGGGCCCGCATCGCCAGGCCGGGGAGTTCGTGCTGATCCTCGGTCCCGGAGAGGAGAAGCGCCCCGGACTCGCGGAAGGCGAACGCGTCCTGGGCATCCTGCTCGAGCGCCTGCCGGCGAGCGAGGCGGCCAAGCTGGCGTCGAAGATCACCGGCGTGCCGAAGAAGGAGCTCTACGCGATCGCCGTGAAGCGATCGAAGTAGAGTAAAGCCAACCACGTAAAATCCGCTTCATGGACCGCCTCACCCTCACCCGCCCTGACGACTGGCACCTGCACCTGCGCGACGGCCAGGCGATGGCCTCGGTGATCGGGGACACGGCGCGGCGCTTTGGCCGCGCGATCGTCATGCCGAACCTGCAGCCCCCGGTGCGCACCACGCAGCAGGCGCTGCACTACCGCGAGCGCATCCTGGGCGAATTGCCGGAAGGCTCGACCTTCGAGCCGTTGATGACGCTCTACCTCACCGACGACACGCCGCCGGAGGAAATCGGGCGCGCCAAGCTCTCGGGCAAGGTCCACGGGGTCAAGCTGTATCCGGCGGGAGCCACCACGCATTCGGACGCGGGCGTGACGCGCATCTCGCGCTGCTTCAGGGCGCTCGAGAAAATGGAGCAGCTCGGCCTGCCGCTGCTGATCCACGGCGAGGTCACCGACCCTGCGGTGGACGTGTTCGACCGGGAAAAGGCCTTCGTCGACGAGGTGCTCGGCCCGATCGTCGAGCGCTTCAGCAGCCTGAAGATCGTGCTGGAGCACATCACCACGCGCGACGCGGTGCAGTACATCGAAGTCACCGGCCCGAACGTCGGCGCGACCATTACGCCGCACCATCTGCTGCTCAATAGAAACGCGCTGTTCCTCGGCGGCCTGCGCCCGCACCACTACTGCCTGCCGGTCCTGAAGCGCGAGGAGCACCGCGAGGCGCTGGTGGAGGCGGCCACCTCCGGCAATCCGAAGTTCTTCCTCGGCACCGACAGCGCGCCGCACGCGCGCGGCGCCAAGGAAGCGGACTGCGGCTGCGCCGGCGTCTACAATGCGCACGCCGCGATCGAGCTCTACGCCACCGCTTTCGAGGAAGCCGGCGCGCTAGACAAATTGGAGGGGTTTGCGAGCCACTTCGGCGCCGACTTCTACGGCCTGCCGCGCAACCAGGACACCATCACGCTGCTGCGCAAGGAATGGAAAGTGCCGCAGACCCTGCGCTTTGGCGGCGAGGAAGTCGTGCCGCTACGCGCCGGCGAAACCATTCCGTGGCAGATGGAGTGAATCACCCGATTTTCGATCCAATCCGTCCCTGGATCGAGAGAGCCGGAGATTTTTCCCTGGAGCGGTTGAATCTGCTCTCGGAAGAATCAAGTCTGAGGACGGAAAACGGCAAGCCCGTCCGTTTCGTCCCGCCCTCGAATTCCGATCCGTATTACGAAGTCCACGTCTTCGAAACCGGCCACGTGCAGACCCGGCCGGACAACATGCACGACCGATTTAATGCGCTCGCCTGGCTCGCGTTTCCGAAAACCAAGGCGCGCATCAACGCGATGCACGCCGCGGAAATCCCGCGCGAGGGAGGCAAGCGCGGACGGCTGCGCGACATGTTGACGATCTTCGACGAGGGCGGCGCGATCATCGCCTGTGGGAACGATGTCGCGGATCTCGTGCGCGAGGCTCGTTGGCGGGAGTTGTTCCTCGATCGTCATCGCGACTTCCGCATCGTGGTGGCCGGCCACGCGGTGCTGGAACAGGCGCTGACGCCGCATCCCGGCATCACCTGCAAGGTCATCTTCGCGGATCCCTCGCGCGATCTGGACGCGCAGGCCGCGGAGTGGCTCGCGACCGTCGGCAAATCCCCGCGCGACATGCCGCCACTGCCGGTGTTCGGTTATCCCGGCTGGATCGAAGGCAGCGGACAAGCGGGCTTCTACTCGGACGAAAGGTACTTTCGTCCGCTGCGGAGCGCTAAAATCCAAGCGGGAGTCGGCCAGGCAGCCGCTGTACCGCAAGGTGCAGAGGAAAGTCCGGGCTCCATAGAGCGGGATGCGGGCTAACGACCCGGCGCTATAAAGCACGCGCAAGCGTGCGCAAGGCGACGAATAGGGCCACAGAGACGAGTCCACCGCGCAAGCGGTGGGGTGAAACGCGGCAACCTCCATCCGGAGCAACACCAAATAGGCAAGCAGGGTGACGGGGGCAACCCCGCCACTGGAGGCCGGCTCGGTCGGGCTTGCGGGTAGGTGGCTTGAGCCCTTGAGCAATCAAGGGCCTAGAGGAATGGCTGTCGGGGGGGTCCCTTTCGGGGGGTTCCCTGCCACAGAACCCGGCTTATCGGCCGGCTCCCGCTTTCCCCTTTAGTGTCAGTGAATTGTCAGAGAAACTCGTCAGGCCCTGTAAGACGCAGGGATAAAGTCACTTGCCCCCCCAGTGGGCAAGCGCGGATAATGTTGCGCACACATGCATTCCCGCCTCAGCCAGAACGACGTCACCAACCGGGTCAACGTGGAGGAATCGGACCAGGTCCGAGACGCCATCGTTGCCATGTTCGCCACCCGCTATCCGGGGACGGACCTGACCCCGCTCGCCCGCGCCTTTGACGACGTCAAGGCCCTGTTCGAGGGAAATTACCCCGGCTACCTGCCCTGCGACACCCTGTACCACGATTCGCGCCACACCCTGGACATGACGCTCGCGATGGCGCGCCTGATGGAGGGTCACGACCGCTCGCAGCTTGAGGCCGACCAGTTGGGCGGCCGGCGCGCGGTGCTCGGCGTGGTCATCGCGCTGCTGCACGATTCGGGCTACCTGCGGCGCGCGTCGGAAGCCGGCGTTGAGAACGGCGCGATCTTCACCAAGGTGCACGTGAGCCGCAGCGCCGATTTTCTCGCCCGCTACCTGCCCACGATCGGCTTCGGCGCAGAAGCCGAAATGGCCTCGCGCGTGGTGCATTTCACCGGCTACGAAATGGATGTCGACGATATCAAGGTGGCGGATCCGAAAGACCGCCTGATCGGCCACATGGTCGGCACCGCCGACCTGATCGGGCAGATGTCCGACCGCATGTACCTGGAGAAATGCCGCGAGTTCCTCTACCAGGAGTTCGTGCTGGGCTCGATCGCGCGCGAGACGCTGCCCGACGGGCGCGAAATCGTGCGCTACACCTCGCCCGAGGACCTGATCTACAAGACGCCCGGCTTCTACGAGTACGTGGCGCGCGACCGCATCAACCGCAAGCTGGGCGCCGCGGACCGCTATGCCGAGGCACACTTCGATGGCCCGAGCCTCTACCAGGTCGAGATCGACGCCAACTTCCGCTTCCTGCGCGAAGCCATCGAGCGCGCGGACCTGAACCGGCTGCGCCGGACCTGCTACTCACTCTCCAACCGAGCGAGCAAGGCCAAAGCCGCCTGAATTTCGTGGGGTTTGTCACACCCCGCTGAATTTACTTGTCTTTTTGTCCGGATTTGCCGATTTGCCACTTGCAGGGCTGCCCGGGCCGTGGCAAAAGTGCCGCGTGACACTTTCTGACAAGCTTTCCAATGGCGCCAAGCAGGCGCCGGCGCTCGCGCAGTTGCTTTCGGATAGCGCCCTGAGCCGCGCAGCCCTGGCCGCCTGCGGCTTCCCGGTGGCGCTTTCCGATGCCTCAACCAAGGGCAGGCCGATTACCTACGTCAATCCCTCGTTCGAGGCGTTTTTCGGTTACCGCGCGGACGAGGTTATCGGCCGGCCGGTGATCACGCTGCTGTTTCCCGAAGCCGACGGAGCAGCCGGCATGTTCAACGAGGCCCCCGCCCGGCTGAACATGCTCGCGCGCCGCAAGGACGGCTCGGGCGCCCAGGTCGAGCTCTCCATCGGCATGGTGCACGGCATCAGCGGATCGCTCAGCCACTGGGTGCTCGCCTTCGCCGACCGCAGCGAAATCGCGCGCATGCAGGAAGAACTGCGCGTGCTCAGGGCCATCGCGGCGGCGCCTTAACCGCCGCGATCCTTCGTTACCGCGGCGCCCTGACCGGGTCGTCAGCGCCCGTAGAGGACGCTCGGCAGCCACAGGCCGATCTGCGGCCAGATGTAGAGCAACGCCAGCGCCACGACCTGGATGCCCATGAAGGGCATCATTCCAGCGAAGATCTGGTTCAGCGTCACGTGCTTTGGCGCCACGCCCTTCAGGTAGAACGCCGCCATCGCCACCGGCGGCGAGAGGAACGCGGTCTGCAGGTTGAGCGCCACCATTAGTCCAAAGAACAGCGGGTCGATGCCGAACTTGGGCAGCAGCGGAATGAAGATCGGCATGAAGATGACGATGATCTCGGTCCACTCCAGCGGCCAGCCAAGGATAAAGATGATGAACTGCGCCAGCAGCATGAACTGCAGCGGCGAGAGGCCGAGCGACAGCACCCACTTCTCCACCAGGTCCTGGCCGCCCAGCAGCGCGAATGCCGCCGCGAAGATCGACGAACCCACGAACAGCCAGCACACCATGGCGCTGGTTTTCGCCGTAAGGAATGACGATTCCTTGACGATGGATCCGAGTTCCCTCACTGTCGTCCAGACTGCGCCGCTGGCCGAACCGCGCAGGTGGGCGATGTAGCGGTACGCGCCGGCCAGCAGGATGCCGCCGAAAGCGCCCACTGCCGCCGCCTCGGCCGGCGTCGACAGGCCAAACACGATCGAACCCAGCACCGCCAGGATCAGCATCGCAAGCGGGAAGAAGGAGGCGAGCAGCATCTTGAATACCTCAAGGCGCTCCCAGCTCAACAGCCAACAGACCAGCAGCATTGATGCAATGCCAAGACCGAGCACGATCCAGTACCAGAGCGGCACTGGCAAGCGCTCCGCAAGCGTCGCGGCAGGCACGGGCTTGGCCGCCTCCTCGGCGGCCGCGAGCTTGCGCTCTTCCTTCTTTTCCGCCTCCGCCGCTTCCTTGTCCGCCTCCGCCGCTTCCCTGGCCTCCTCCGGCTCCTGCAGGCCGCCCTCGTCCGTGGATGCTTCCTCCCTGACGTCGGCCACGACTTCGCCCCCGGCCTCCACCAGCCCGGACACATCCGTTTTCATCTCCGGCGCGGTAGCGCCGAGATAGACGGTGAAAAGGATGCCGAGGATCGCGAGCGCAGGCAGCAGGGCGATGAAAAACTGCGTCCAGACCGTCCGCTTGTCCGCGCCCGGACGGCCGCCCAGTGCGCGCGACAAGCCCGCCAGGGCATTCCGGCCGCCCGCCGAGAGCGCCTTCGCAAAGACCGGCAATTCCACATGCCGCTCTCTCTCGGCGAGCGGCGGCATGAGATGCGGCTTGACCTTGGCGAGCACGATTACGTAGCCGACGTAGAGCGCCGCGAGCATGATGCCGGGAAAGAATGCGCCAGCGTAGAGCTGCACCACCGACACGCCAGCGGTCGCGCCGTAGACGATCAGCAGCACCGACGGCGGGATCAGGATGCCGAGGCAGCCGCCGGCGGTGACCGCGCCGGCTGAAACCTGGATGTTGTAGCCGGCACGCAGCATCGCCGGAAACGCGAGCAGGCCCATCAGCGTCACCACCGCGCCGACGATCCCCGTGGCGGTTGCGAAAATCGCGCAGGTAACGATGGTCGCCACCGCGAGCGAGCCCGGCACGCGGGCCAGCGCGAGGTGCAGGCTCTTGAACAGCTTGTCTATCAGCGCCGCGCGTTCTACCAGGTATCCCATGAACACGAACAGCGGGATCGCGATCAGCACGTCGTTCGACATCACGGCGAAGGCGCGCTGCACCATGAGGTCCAGCACCTGCCGGTTGGCGAGGTCCGGATTGACGTTGCGGTAGGCGAGCCAGGCGAAGAACACGCCCATGCCCATCAGGGTAAACGCGGTGGGGAAGCCGAGCATGATCGTCACCACCACCAGCGCGAGCATCAGCAGCCCGACGACACCCAGATCATCGCGGCTAAGGTGCGCATCGGTCAGGTTGCCCCAGGGCGTGAATATGAGAACCGCGGCGATGATCACAGCCATCAGCGAAAAACCGAACCACAACTCCTTGCGTATCTTCACTTTGCCGACGCTTTTGTTGCCGAGGCCTCGGGAACCTGCAGATCTTCATCCGTCACGTGCACCATCTCCTTCAGCTTGTCGACATCGACCTCCTCGACATCCTCCTCGCGCAAGGGCCAGTTGCCCTGCTTGATGCAGATCGCGCAGCGGATTATTTCGACGATGCCCTGCACCAGCAGGAAAGCGCCGGCCAACGGGATCACGGTCTTGAACGGATAGACCGGTGGTCCGTCCGCGGTCACATTCGAATGCTCGTTGATGGCCCAGGATTCGGCCGCGTAGAAGTACCCGGCGTAGGTCAGCGCGATCACGCCCGGGATGAAAAACACGATGTAGAGCAGCAGGTCCCAGCTCGCCTGCGTGCGCGGCCGGAAAAAGCCATACAGCACGTCGCCGCGTACGTGGCCCTTCTTCGCCAACGTGTAGGCGCCAGCCATCATGAAGAGGGTCCCGTACAGCATGTTCATGACATCGAAGGCCCAAGGGTGCGGATGGTCCAGCGCATAACGCGAGAACACCTCCCAGGAGATAAAGAAAGTGAGCGCGACGATGAACCAGGAAAACGACTGGCCTATGAAGGTACTGATCCTGTCGATCCTAAGAAGCAGTTTCTGCATATTCAGGTCTGCTTAAAAAAATCAGCCACCCGGGCTATGCCCGGATGGCTGATGCATGGTGCGAAAATCCGTCAGGCCTTCTTGGCTGCAGGCTTCTTGGACCCGAAGAAATGGTTCATGGCCATGCGGCGGCCGACATAGGTGTCCTGGTCCCACTTCACGGCCCGCTCAGCGAATACCCTTTGCGATTCGGCGATTTCCTTGAACATGGGATTTTCCGTCGATTTCTTGGCCACGATCGCGCTCCACAGCGTGAGTTGCTCCTGCAGCACCGCATCCGGGGTCTTGTAGAACTTGACCTTGTCCTTGGTCTGCAGTTCGATGTAGTCCTTGGAATAACGGTCGATCGCTTTCCAGGACATATCGGCGGACGCTGCTTCCACTGCGCCGGCAATGATCGCCTTCATTTTCGCCGGCAGCGCATCGTATTTCGGCTTGTTGAACATGATCTCGAAAGTCTCGGCGCTTTGATGGTAGCTCTGCAGCATGCAAACCTTTGATACATCGGCAAAGCCGAGAATCCGGTCCGAAGTCGCATTATTGAACTCGGCCGCATCGAGCAGGCCGCGGTCCATTGCCGGCACGATTTCGCCGCCGGGAAGCGCGTTCACAGCAGCGCCCATCGCAGTGAACAAATCGATCGCGAGGCCGTTGGTGCGGAACTTGAGGCCCTTGAAATCCGCCGTCTTGGTTATCGGCTTCTTGAACCAGCCGAGGGGCTGCGTCGCCATCGGGCCGTAGAGGAAAGACTGCACCGTGGTCATACCGATGGAACTGTAGAGCTTGGCAAGCAGCTCCTGGCCGCCGCCATACTTGTGCCAGGAGAGCAGCATGTTGGCGTCCATACCGAATGCCGGGCCGGAATTCCACAGCGCCAGCGCATTTTGCTTGCCGTAGTGGTAGCCCAACACCCCGTGTCCGCCGTCCAGCGTGCCCTTGGATACCGCTTCCAACAGCCCGAAAGCCGGTACCACCGCACCCGCCGGTAGTACTTCAATCCGGAGATCGCCGCCGGTCATGTCGTTGACCTTCTTGGCGAAGTCGTTGGCGTATTCGTGGAAGATGTCTTTCGCCGGCCAGGTGGACTGCCAGCGCATGCTGATCGGTCCCTGCGCCTTGGCGATCATCGGAAAGCCGAGGGTTGCCACGCCGGCCGTTGCCGCTGCAGCGCCCGACAGGAATTTGCGGCGCGAAGCGACGGTTTTATCTTTCTGGTTGCTCATTTGATGCCTCCTCCTAGGAAGTTTTGCTCCAGCGCGGGATTGGGACCCCGGTCGAAAAGCGCAGTGATTCTACCCCTGTGCTCGCACGCCCCGCAAGACGACTTCACGATGTGAAACGGGGTCTTGACCGCGGTCAAGCTGCACTGCGGGACTCGGCGCCTCCGCCAGCTTGTTGCCGCGCTTGTCCGTGGGGTGCCATCCCGAGACCGCAAGCATGATGAAAAACCCGAGGATGTAAGCGAGCGTGACGTGCCATCCGGCCTTTAGCCAGCGGCCCACGGATTTCGCCTCGGGATACATGTTGGACAGCGCCACGCCGGCCGAAGAGCCGAACCAGATCATCGAGCCGCCGAATCCCACCGCATAGGCGAGCATGCCCCAGTCGTAGCCGCCCTGCTTCAGCGCGAGGGCGGTGAGGGGAATGTTGTCGAACACGGCCGAAATGAAGCCCAGGCCGAAGGCGCTCTGCCAGCTTGCGGGAGGCAGTTTCTCCACCGGCATCATCGAGGCGATCGTCACCAGGGAGAGCAGGAATACCGATCCCTTGAACGCTTCTGGCAGCAGCTTCCAGTCCGGCATGCGGAGGGGAGCGGTGACGAAGATCGCGACCCAGACCGAGGCGCCGATCACGGGGAAATGGTCGAGTACCGCTGGAAACCAGAGATTGCAGGCCACGTTGGCGCCGATTGCCGCCAGCAGGATGACGACAACGATGCCGACGCGCGCCCAGTCCACCTTGATTCCCGGCGGCGCGTCCTTGCTGATCGGCGAATAGGCATGTTGCTGGCGCGCCGCGAAATACCCGATCACCAGGAGCGCGGGTACGGCGGCGATGTACGCGTCGATCACGGCGAGCGGGCTGACGCCGTCGATCCACATCATGGTCGTGGTCGTGTCGCCGACCACGCTGCCCGCGCCGCCGGCGTTCGAGGCCGCGACGATCGCCGCGAGGTAACCGATGTGCACCTTGCGCCGGAACACGACGCCGGCCATGGTGCCGCCGATCAGGGCGGCGGCGATGTTGTCGAGGAACGAGGACAGCACGAACACGATCACCAGGAGGTAGAACCCGCCCTTCCAGTCGTCGGGCAGGATCTTCGGCAGTTCCGCCGGGATGTTCGACTCCTCGAAGTGCCTGGAGAGCAGCGCGAAGCCGAGCAGCAGCCCGAGCAGGTTGGCGAGGATCACCCACTCGTGCGCCATGTGCTGTACCAGGCCGCCCAGCCCCGGCCCCGCCTTGAAGCCGGTGAAGCCGAGCTTGTAGAGCGTCACCACGGCAAGGCCCGTCAGCGCGACCGCCAGCGTGTGGCGGTGGAACAGCGCCACGCCCGCCAGCGTTAGACCGAACAGCAGGAAATCGATCGGAAACAAGGATCAGGCTTTCAGCGCAGTGAGGACTTCGTCCAGCATTTTCTTCGCATCGCCGAACAGCATGCGGTTGTTCTCTTTGTAGAAGAGCGGATTGTCCACGCCCGCGTAGCCCGAGGCCATGCTGCGCTTCATCACAATCGAGGTCCTCGCCTTCCACACTTCCAGCACCGGCATGCCGGCAATGGGGCTGGTCGGATCATCCTGCGCCGCCGGGTTCACGATGTCGTTGGCGCCGATCACCATCGCGACGTCGGTTTTCGGGAAGTCCTCGTTGATCTCGTCCATTTCCATGACGATGTCGTAAGGGACCTTCGCTTCGGCAAGGAGCACGTTCATGTGGCCCGGCATGCGGCCCGCGACCGGATGGATGCCGAAGCGCACATTGACGCCTTTCTCACGCAGGTACTTCGTGATTTCGAACACCGTGTGCTGCGCCTGGGCCACCGCCATGCCGTAGCCCGGCACGATGATCACGCTCTTCGCGTCGCGCAGCAGCTCCGCCGTGTCCGTCGCGTTTACCGGCACGACTTCGCCGGCAGGTGCCGACACACCGGGGGCGGCGGTTGTGCCGGCCCCGGTTCCAAATCCCCCCGCGATCACGCTGATGAAGTTGCGGTTCATCGCGCGGCACATGATGTAGGAGAGGATCGCGCCACTGGAGCCCACCAGCGCGCCGGTCACGATGAGCAGGTCGTTCGAGAGCATGAAGCCCGTCGCCGCCGCCGCCCAGCCCGAGTAGCTGTTCAGCATCGACACCACCACCGGCATGTCGGCGCCGCCGATCGCCATCACCATGTGGATGCCGAACAGCAGCGCGATCGCCGTCATCACCATGAGCGGCATCATGCCGGCTTCGATGCTGGGCGCCACGACGAAGGCGCGCCCGTACCAGAGCACGGCGAGCAAACCCGCGAGGTTTAGCCAGTGGCGCGCGGGAAGCAGCAGCGGCTTGCCGCCGATTTTTCCGGACAGCTTGCCGAAGGCAATGATCGAGCCCGAGAAGGTCACCGCGCCGATGAGGATGCCGACGTAGATCTCGATCTCGTGGATCGCCTTCTCCGCGCCGGTGAGGGCGACGGAGGTATCCACGTAGCTCGCGAAGCCGACCAGGCAGGCCGCGAGGCCGACCAGGCTGTGCATCAGGGCGACGAGCTCCGGCATCTGTGTCATCTGCACAGTGCGCGCTGCGTACAGGCCGATCGCGCCGCCCGCGACCATGGCGCCGATGATCCAGGGAATGCCGGCCGCGCTCACGCGCGGGCCCAGGATGGTGGCGAGCACGGCGATGGTCATGCCGATCATGCCGTAGAGGTTGCCGCGCCGCGACGTCTCCGGGTTGGACAGGCCGCCAAGGCTAAGGATGAAGAGGATTGCCGCGCCGAGGTAGGCGATGATTGTCAGGCTTTCGGACATGGCGCTGCCTATTTCCGGAACATGGCCAGCATGCGCCGCGTCACCGCGAAGCCGCCGAACATGTTGACGCAGGTGAGCGCGATGGCGACCACCGCCACCCACTTGATGAGCTCGTCCGGCCGCCCCGATGACGAAACTGCGCCCGCCATGCCTGGCGAGATCTGCACCAGCGCGCCGATGGCGATGATGCTGGAGATGGCGTTGGTAACGCTCATCAGCGGCGTATGCAGGGCCGGCGTGACGTTCCAAACCACCATGTAACCGACGAAGCAGGCCAGCACGAACACGGTGAAATGCCCGATGAAGGCGATCGGCGCGTACGCGCCGATGGCCCAGAACACCGCGGCGGCAACCGCGAACATCGCAGTCAGCGCGCCGGCAGTCATGGGATCGCCGGCGCCGTGCCCATGTGTCTTGGGAGCAGTTGCAGGTGCTTTTGCAGTTGTTTTTTGAGGAGAAGCACTCGGTTTCAATGCAGGCGGAGGCCACGTAATGGCTCCATCCTTGATGACCGTGAGGCCGCGGATGGCCTCGTCGTCCATGTTGACGTTGATGACGCCGTCCTTGGCCTTGCAGAGTTCTTCGGTCAGCCGGAACAGGTTGTTCGCGTAAAGCGTGGAAGACTGCCGCGCCAGCCGGCTGGGCAGGTCGGTGTAGCCGACGATCGTCACGCCGTGCTTCACCACGATCTGGCCGGGCTCGGTCAGCTCGCAGTTGCCACCCTGCTCGCCCGCGAGGTCCACGATCACGCTGCCGGGCTTCATGGACTTCACCATGTCGGCCGTGATCAGCTTCGGCGCGGGCTTGCCGGGAATCAGCGCGGTGGTGATGATGATGTCCACCTCCTTCGCCTGTTTCGCGTACATCTCGCGCTGGGCCTTCTGGAAGCCCTCGCTCATCACCTTGGCGTAGCCGCCGCCGCCGGAGCCTTCTTCCTCGTAGTCGACCTTGACGAACTCACCGCCCAGCGATACCACCTGGTCGGCCACTTCGGCCCGGGTGTCGTTGGCGCGCACGATGGCGCCAAGGCTGGCGGCGGTGCCGATCGCGGCCAGGCCGGCGACGCCGGCACCGGCGATGAAGACCTTGGCCGGCGGAACCTTGCCCGCAGCGGTGATCTGGCCGGTGAGGAAGCGGCCGAAGGCATGCGCAGCCTCGATCACGGCGCGATAGCCGGTAATGCCGGCCATGGAAGTCAGCGCGTCCATCTTCTGCGCGCGGCTAAGCATGCGCGGCAGGCAGTCCATTGCCAGCACGGTGCCCTTGCGTGCCGCAAGTTGCTGCATCAATTCAGGGTTCTGCGCCGGCCAAATGAAAGTAATAAGAGTCTGGCCTTCGCGCAGAAGCGCGGCCTCCTGCGCGCTTGGCCCGCGCACCTTGAAAACGATGTCGGATTTCGCCCAGAGCGCCGCAGCGTCGGGCGCGATCTCGGCGCCCGCGGCACGGTAGGCGTCGTCGCCGAAATTCGCCGCATCTCCAGCGCCCGTCTCCACTTTCACCTGGAAGCCCAGCTTGATGAGTTTCTCGACCGCCTCGGGGACGGTGGCGACGCGTTTTTCGCCCGCGAAAGTCTCGCGCGGCACTCCTATGGCCTGTGGCATGTACATCCCTGATTGGCGGAGCCCGGAATTTTACCTCCGACCGATCAATCGACCACGAACAG
Source organism: Betaproteobacteria bacterium (assembly GCA_031409355.1). Taxonomy (GTDB): domain Bacteria; phylum Pseudomonadota; class Gammaproteobacteria; order Burkholderiales; family SG8-39; genus RBG-16-66-20. The sequence continues at coordinate 23,476 of JANNXB010000118.1, forward strand.
CCTGGCCCCGGCCGCCGTGTACGAGCGATGCGGCTCCGCGTTGTCGGCCACCTGGTAGCTCATGCCCGGCTTGAGGACGAACTTACGGCCGTCCTCGAGTTCCGTTTCCAGTTCTCCTTCCATGCAGAGTAGGACATGACCCTTCACGCACCAGTGGTCGGCCAGGTAGCCGGGCGTGTACTCGACCAGCCGGACGCGGATCGCGCCGAAGTGCCGCGTGCGCCAGTAGGCCATGCCCGTCTCGCCCCGGTGCTCGGTGCGCTCGACCGAAGACCAATCGGTGGTGCCAAAGGGTATGCCAGACATCTCCATTGGAAGTGCTCCTTTCTATCGGGACAATTCTCTAACGCCGCGACTGCTTGCGCCCGGACCTGCGCGCTGGAGACAGGCTCGCGGCGAATGTCCTGACTTCCAGATCGAACGATCGGGACGCCAGAACGAGGCGCCGCAGGTTCTCCCGTACCCTGGGCGCTTCAAGGCGCGTCGGGTAAATATTCCGCACCACATGCCTGAACTCACACAGTTCGAGCAGTTCGCCCGCCAGCGCCCCCGAAAGAACCGCCGGGCGCCTGGGATTTTCGTGGGCTTTTGCGCACCTTGAGATGACTTTTTTGTGCCAGTCCTCGCCGGCAACCGGTTCGCGATCGATGCGCCGAGCGACGTAGGCGAGCACACCTTCGATGATCGTGTACGCCTGCGCGATGCGTTGCGCCAGGCCCGCGAGCCGCAACTCACGCTCGTAACCGTCCGCCGGCACGCCTGCCACGTGACGCTTCTCCCCCGCCTCCATACGTTCGACCTCGCGCAGCAATTCTGCTACGACCGCCAGCTGATCCTCAAAGCTCGCTGGCACGGCGTGCGTCCTTGAGCATGGCCTTTCTGACTGCTTGCGGCAGCGTATCGGCAAAGATCACATCGACCGGAACGCGGAAAGGCGCCGCCGCCTCATCGACCACCGCGCGCACCTGGCCCCAGGTCTTTCCCGCGTGGGACACAATCAACAGATCGAGGTCCGACTCCGGGCGAACCGCGCCATAGGCTACGGACCCGACCACGAGCGCCCGCACCCCGGCGCGCGCGAGAGCGCTGCCGCAAGCACGGGCAGCCTGCTTTAGCACCCCGCCCCGAGTGCACGGCGGGCGGCCACCAGGCACGCGCCGGATCTCGGCGTCGGCCGGTATCGCCCAACGTTCTCCCACACGAATCGCACCGGCAACTTTGCCAGCGGCAAGCAACTGCCGGACGCGTTGCTCCGAGAGCTTGCGCGCGCGCGCAAACCCGGAAGAAGAGACAAGCTCAGCCATGCACGAATTATGAATAACATCTAGCGATTCCGCAATGGGTTATTAAATTCAATATGATGAGGCTGGCGCGATATCGCCAGCGCCTTGACGCCAGCTTCAGAATCAACTCTGACCCCACCAAGCCTCATTCGGGGTGTAGTAGAGCTTTAGCAAGCTACTTGACCGGCGAGAGTCCCTTGATGCCGTGCCGCTGGATCGAGCGGGTGATGAAGCCGGAGGCGTTCAGGTCCCGGACGAACTGCTTTAGATATTCGTCCGCCGCGGGCTTGCCGCGCGCGGTGCTGAGGCCGTGGTTCACCGTCATGAAGCGGCCCTCCAGCAAACGCGCTTCCGGCATCTTCGGCATGGATTCGATCAGCATCGGTTTTAGCGCCGCCATGGCCTCCACCTTGCGGTCGTTGATCATGTTGATCGACCCCTGCAGGTCCTTCGAGTCGACCAGCGTGGCGCTCTTCAGCGCGCGCCGCAGGTAGAGTTCATAGCCCGCCTTGGCCGGCGCGGCGATGCGCACGCCCGAGGCATCCACCTGTTCGACCGAACGCAGCGGCGAATCCTTGAGCACCACGTAGGTCGCCTCGATCTCGCTGATCGGCGGCGAGAAGGAAATCGTCTGCGCGCGCGTTGCCTCGATGGCGAGGATCGAGACGTCCCAGATGCCGCCGTTGACCGCGTCCGCCACTTGTCCCGGCGTCGGGTGCACCACCATCTCCACCGGAACGCCCAGGCGCGACCCGAGTTCGTTCATCACGTCGACAGCCACTCCGTACAGCTTGCCGCCGGCGTCCTTCTGCGTGAAGAGCGTGTTGCTGAGATTCATCCCCGCGCGCAGCTTCCCGGTCGGCGCCAGTTCCGCCCTTGCCGCCGCCACCAGTTTGAGCATTTGAGCCTCCAGTTTATGGCTTTCCGCACGATGCAGGCTAACCTAGGGCGTCCGAACGCGAGACATCCAGCCGAAATTGCGCTCGCCGAGTTCGAAGGCACCCTGCACGATGAGGGCGAGGCCGGCGGCGGGAATGGCGCCGGCGAGGAGCGTGGCGTTGTCGTTCAGCGCCAGGCCCGAAACGATGCGCTCGCCGTAGCCGCCGGCGCCGACGAAGGCGGCGATGGTGGCGGTGCCGACGTTGATCACGGCGGAGGTCTTGATGCCGGCGAGGATCGAGGGCAGGGCGAGCGGGATCTCGACGAGCCGCAGGCGGTCCCGCTTCTCCAGGCCGAGGGCCAGCGCCGCCTGGCGCATGCCTTTGCCGATCGCTTCCAGCCCTGTGTAGGTGTTGCGCACGATCGGCAGCAGCGCGTACAGGAACAGCGCGATCAGTGCCGGAACGGTGCCGATGGTGCCGAGCAGCGCGATCAGGAACGCGAACAGGGCCAGCGACGGGATGGTCTGGATCACGCCGACCACGCCGAGAACGACTTGGGTGAGGGCTCGTACCTTGTGCGCAAGTATTCCCAGGGGAATCCCGGCGGCGATGCTCGCGGCAAGGGAGACAAATACGAGCACCAGGTGCTCTCCCGTAAGACGCCAGAAATCCGGGCCGAAAAGGACGTCGAGGAATTTTCGTTCCAATTTCTTCACGTTCTCGGAACCGGCGTCGAGCAGCGCCGCGGCTTCGGCGAAACTCCTGCCCTGCAGCTCCGCGGCGGCGTTCAGGCGGATCATGGTCCGCTCGTCGATGCGCTTTTCAAGCTTCTGCAACCTGGCCCAGGCTTCCGGAAAGCGCTGCGGCACGTCCAGGCGGTGGAGCAGCACGGCTTCGTAGCGCGGAAAGAACTTGCGGTCGTCATCGAGGGCGCGCAGCTGGAAGCGTTCGATCTTGGCGTCGGTGGTGTAGATGTCCATCACGTCGATCTTGCCGGCGGCGATGGCCTCGTAGGCGAGGCCGTGGTCGAGGCCCGAGGGCGCCGCGATCGGAATGCCGTAGGCGGCTTTCAGGCCCGGCCAGCCGTCGGTCCGGCCGATGAACTCCTGCGACAGGCCGAGCTTTAGCTGCGGGTGCTTCGCCAGGTCGGACAGCGTACGGATGCCGAGCTTCTGCGCCCGCTCTTCGCGCATTGCGAGCGCGTAGCTGTTGTTGAAGCCGAGCGGCGCCGCGATACCGAAGCCGAGCGGCGCGAGGGCGCGGTTGAGCGCCGCGAGGTCGGGACTGCCGTCGAGCTTCAGGATTTCCTTCGCGATGGTGCCGGTGTATTCCGGGTAGAGGTCGATCGAGCCGGACTTGAGCGCCGCGTAGAGGATGCCGGTGTTGCCGAGTCCGGGACGATGCACCGCGTCGCCCGCGGTGCGCACGATGATTTCACCGAGGATGTATGACTCCGTGAAGCGCTTGGAACCGACTTTGATGGTTTCCGCTGTTGCAGGAAAAGAGAACATCACAAGTAAGAGAAAAAAACACTTCATGCCGCGCGTTCGAGCTTCTTCGCCTCGCTGTCGAGGAACTGCAGCGCCGCGAGGTTCGCGTATAACCCGCCCTGCTTGATCAGTTCGGCGTGCGTGCCCTGCGCCACGATCGCGCCGCGGTCCATGACGACGATGCGGTCGGCGTGCTGCACGGTGGCGAGGCGGTGCGCGATGACGAGAGAGGTACGCCCGCGCTCGAGCGCTTCCAGCGCCTGCTGCACCATGCGCTCGCTTGCCGCATCCAGCGAACTGGTCGCTTCATCCAGCAGCAGGATCGGCCGGTCGGCGAGCAGCGCGCGCGCGATCGACAGGCGCTGGCGCTGGCCGCCCGAGAGTGTCACGCCGCGCTCACCCAGCACCGTGTCCATGCCCTGCGGCAGGCGATGGATGAATTCCAGCGCGAAGGCCTGCTCGCAGGCGCGCTCGGCGTCCTCGCGGCTCGCCTCCGGCCTGCCGTAGCGCACGTTGTCGAATACGCTGGCGGCGAAGATC
>JANNXB010000119.1:0-12729 GCA_031409355.1 Betaproteobacteria bacterium
ATTTGGCGGACGCCTGGCGCTCGCTGCTGTTCCGCGCGCGCCTGTCGAAGCACCATCGCGTGTCGCGCGAGGAGCTTTCGGTGCGCGAGCACATGAGCCAGATCCTGCGCCGGCTGAAGGAAAGCCGGGTGCTCGAGTTCAGCGAACTGTTCGATCCGGCCCTCGGCGTCGCGGTCCTGGTGGTCACCTTCCTCGCGCTGCTGGAGCTGGCGCGCGAGACGCTGATCGACGTCACGCAGTCGGAGGGATTTGCACCGATTTACATCAGGATTGCCCATGTCGAACCCAACTGAAGCCAAGCGCATCATCGAGGCGGCGTTGCTGTCGTCGCAGGAACCCCTGTCGCTCGCCGATCTGAAGCGCCTGTTCGAGGACGAGATCGGCCCCGATACGCTGCGCCGGTTGCTGGACGAGCTGCGCGAAGCCTGGACCGAGCGCGCCGTGGAACTCGTCAACACCGCCAGCGGATGGCGCTTCCAGACGCGGCCGGAGTTCCAGCCGTTCGTCGAACGCCTCAATCCGGACAAGCGCCCGCGCTATTCGCGCGCGGTGATGGAGACGCTTTCGATCATCGCCTACCGGCAGCCGGTGACACGCGGCGACGTCGAGGACATCCGCGGCGTCGCGGTGTCCGCGCAGATTGTCCAGACGCTGGAGAGTCGCGGCTGGATCGACGTCGTCGGCCACCGCGATACGCCGGGGCGGCCCGCGCTCTATGCCACCACCAAGTCGTTCCTCGACGACCTGGGCCTGCTTTCGTTGCAGGAACTGCCACCGCTGGAAGAGATTGCAAGGACGTTACAACTTGAACAGGCAACCACCCAGCCGGCCTCCAACGAACCGGCCAACGAACCTGCAGCAAGCAGCACCGGCTAGTCCAGCCGGAGAGCGGCTGCAGAAGCTGCTCGCCGCCGCGGGGTTCGGTTCACGCCGTGAAATCGAAACCTGGATCACCGCCGGGCGCGTATTCGTGCGCGGCCAGGTCGCGAAGCTGGGCGATCGTGCCAGTCCCGGCGACCTGATCCTGCTCGACGGCAAGGAAATAAAATTCAGCGCGCACAAGAGCACGCCGCGCGTCATCCTTTATCACAAGCCGGTCGGCGAACTGGTCACCCGCAGCGATCCCGAAGGCCGGGCGACCGTGTTCGACAAGCTGCCCAAGCTCAGTCCCGGGCGCTGGGTCTCGATCGGGCGGCTGGACCTGAATTCCTCCGGCCTCTTGTTGTTCACCGACTCGGGCGAGCTTGCCAACCAGCTAATGCATCCCCGCCAGGAGATCGAGCGCGAGTATGAAGTGCGGGTGCAGGGCGGCCTGGACGCCGAGGCGATCCGGAAATTGCTGGCGGGCGTGGATCTCGAAGATGGCCCGGCGAAGTTCAAGAGAATCGATGCGTTGCAGGAAAAGAAGGACAGCGGGACAAATCGCTGGTACCGCGTCGTTCTCGCGGAAGGGCGCAACCGCGAAGTGCGGCGCATGGTCGAAGCTGCGGGAGGCAGGGTCAGTCGGCTGATGCGGGCGCGCTTCGGCCCGGTCAGCCTGCCGCTGGACCTGCCGCCGGGACGCTCGCGCGAACTCGGGGCGGAAGCGGTCGCGGAGATTGTAAAAACAGCAAAAAGCTGTTAAACTTCAAGCCGTTTCAGATGCAAATGGGCCTCGGCCCATTTTTTGTTTGCACTGCTGGAAAAGCACTATGGCGATGGCGGACGTGGTGGAGCTGACCCTGGCTGGCATGGGGTTCGAACTGGTGGATGCGAGGGCATCCGGCGGGGGGAGGCATCTGTCCATCTTCATCGACAAGCCGGGCGGAATCACGGTCGATCATTGCGCGGACGTCAGCCGGCACTTGGCCAGGGTGTTCGAGGTCGAGGGCATCGACTACGACCGGCTGGAGGTATCGTCGCCCGGGTTGGACCGGCCGTTGCGTAAGGAAGCGGATTTCACTCGCTTCGCCGGCAGCCGTGTGGACGTGAAGATGCGCATGAAGGACGAGAACGGGCGCAAGCGCTTCATCGGCCTGTTGAAGGGCGCGCAGGACGGCGTGGCGCTCGTGGAAGTGGACGGGCGCGAAGTGGCGCTGAACGTGGATGACATGGACAAGGCCCGGCTGGTGCCGGACCTGTAGGAACGACGAGGAACGGTTGACAATGGCAAAACAAGCTCAGGCTGAGACGCCGCCCGCAGGGAACCGCGAACTGGTCTTGCTGGCTGACGCGCTGGCGCGGGAAAAGAACGTCGCGCGAGACGTCGTATTCGGCGCGCTTGAGCTCGCGCTCGCATCGGCGACCAAGAAGAAGTACCCTGAGGACATCGACGTGCGCGTCTCCATGGACCGCGCCACGGGTGCCTACGAAACGTTCCGCCGCTGGCGGGTGGTCGTGGACGACGAGCCTGATTACAACACGGCCCAGATGTATTGCCTCGAGGAGGCGCAGGACCGCAAGCCGGACGCGCAGATCGGCGAGTACCTCGAGGCGCCGCTGCCGAACATCGAATTTGGCCGCATCGGGGCGCAGACCGCCAAGCAGGTGATCCTGCAGCGCATCCGCGACGCGGAGCGCGAGCAGATCCTGAACGACTTCCTCGGGCGCGGCGACGAACTCGTCACCGGCACCGTCAAGCGCATGGAGCGGGGCAGCGCGATCGTCGAATCCGGGCGCCTGGAAGCGCAGTTGCCGCGCGAGAACATGATTCCGAAGGAAAACCTGCGCGTGGGCGACCGCGTGCGCGCCTGGGTGCAGAAAATCGACCGCGGCGCCCGCGGCCCGCAGCTGATCCTGTCGCGCACCGCGCCGCAATTCATCATGAAGCTGTTCGAGCTCGAGGTGCCGGAGATCGAGGAGAAGCTGCTCGAGATCAAGTCGGCGGCACGCGATCCGGGCGTGCGCGCGAAGATCGCGGTGCACACCAACGACCGGCGCATCGATCCGATCGGCACCTGCGTCGGCATGCGCGGCTCGCGCGTGCAGGCCGTGACCCAGGAACTGGCGGGCGAGCGCGTCGACATCGTGCTCTGGTCGGCCGATCCGGCGACTTTCGTCATCGGCGCGCTGGCGCCGGCGGAAGTCAGCTCGATCCTGGTGGACGAGGAAAAGCATGCCATGGACGTGGTGGTGGACGAGGAAAACCTCGCCATCGCCATCGGCCGCAGCGGCCAGAACGTCAGGCTCGCTTCCGAACTCACGGGCTGGACCATCAACCTGATGACGCAGGAAGAGTCCACCAAGAAGCAGGAAGAAGAGGGCAGTCGCGTCAAGACCCTGTTCATGGAGAAGCTCGACGTTGACGAGGAAGTGGCCGACATCCTGGCGCAGGAGGGTTTCTCCACGCTGGAGGAAATCGCCTACGTGCCGATCACCGAGATGAACGAGATCGAGGCTTTCGACGAGAAGACGGTGAACGAACTGCGCAGCCGCGCGCGCAACGCGCTGCTGGTGCAGGCGATCGCGAGCGAGGAGAGCATCGACGGCGTGGAGCAGGACATGCTGCAACTCGAAGGCATGGACAACCAGCTCGCCGCGAAGCTGGCGGCGCAGGGCGTGAAAAAGCGCGACGACCTCGCCGACCTCGCGGTGGATGAACTGTCGGAGATGACGGGCATGGATGCGGAGCGGGCCAAGACGCTGATCATGGTCGCGCGCGCGCACTGGTTCGCCGATGAAGCCAAACCAGTGGTGGAACTGAAGGGGGCTCAATAGCGTGGCTCAAACCAGCGTCGCCCAGTTTGCGAGCGAATTGAAGGTTCCACCTTCGGTTCTGCTTGAGCAGTTGCGCGCCGCCGGCGTGGAGAAGCGCATTGCCGATGATTCCCTGACCGAGCAGGACAAAGCGAGGTTGCTCGAATACCTGCGCAAGTCGCACGGCTCGGTCGACCCGAAGAACAAGATCACGCTGACGCGCAAGCAGACCAGCGAGATCAAGAAATCCGACTCCATGGGCAAGGCGCGCACCATCCAGGTCGAGGTGCGCAAGAAGCGCGTGTTCATCAAACGCGATCCATCCGAACTGGCGGCTGCCGCGACCGAGGCGGAACTGCCGCCGCCGGCGCCCGCGCCAACGCCCGTTGCGCCAACGCCCGTTGCGGCAGCGCCCGTTGCGGCAGCGCCTGTTGCTCCAGCGCCCGCATCGGCAGCCGCTCCGCCGGCAGGCGGACCGGGCGCCAAGGAACTGCAGCTGCGCCAGGAGGAATACCGGCGCCATCAGCAGTTGTCGGACATCCAGGCCGCCGAGCTGCGCGAGAAACAGGAACGCGAGAAACGCGAAGCCGAGCAGAAGCAGGCCGAACGCGCGGCGCCGGCGCCGGCGCCGGACGCCGCTCTCAAGGAAGGCACGCTGCACGCGCCCAAGGCAGGCGAACCCAAGGGCGACAAGAAGGCGAAAAAGGTCAAGCAGACGACCATCCTGCGGGACGATTCCGCGCGCCGGCGAACCATCAAGACGCGCGGCGACATGGGCGGCGGCGTCGGTGGCTGGCACGGCAGGGGCGGAGGGCGCTCCAGGTCCAGCGGTCCGGCGACCGGCGAACCGGCCTTTGCGCAGCCCACCGAACCGGTGGTGCGCGATATCGCGGTGCCAGAAACGATCACCGTGGGCGAACTCGCGCACCGCATGTCCGTCAAGGCGGTCGAAGTCATCAAGGTGCTCATGAAGCTGGGCTCCATGGCGACCATCAACCAGGTCCTCGACCAGGAGACGGCGATGATCGTCGTTCAGGACATGGGGCATACGGCCAGGGCGGCAAAGTTGGAGGATCCGGAGGCATTCCTCGTGGAAGACGCCGCCGACGCGCCCGCCGATGCGGTCACCCGGCCCCCAGTCGTCACCGTGATGGGCCACGTGGACCACGGCAAGACTTCGTTGCTCGATTACATCCGCACGACCAAGGTTGCCGCCGGCGAGGCGGGCGGCATAACGCAGCACATCGGGGCCTATCACGTTCAGACGCCGCGCGGCGTCATCACGTTCCTCGATACACCGGGCCACGAGGCCTTCACCGCGATGCGCGCGCGCGGGGCGAAGGTCACGGACATCGTGGTGCTGGTGGTCGCTGCGGACGACGGCGCGATGCCGCAGACCATCGAGGCAATCGCCCATGCCAAGGCGGCCCAGGTGCCGCTGGTGGTCGCGATCAACAAGATCGACAAGCACGAAGCCAATCCGGAGCGGGTGAAGAACGACCTGCTGCAGCACGGCGTGGTGCCGGAGGATCTCGGCGGCGAGTCGCCGGTGGTCCCGGTGTCGGCCAAGACCGGCGCGGGCATCGACGCGTTGCTGGAGCAGATCCTGCTGCAGGCCGAAGTGCTCGAACTCAAGGCGTCGATCAATGCGCCGGCGAAGGGCGTGGTTATCGAAGCGCGCCTGGACAAGGGCCGCGGCCCGGTGGCGACGCTGCTGGTGCAGTCCGGAACGCTGAAGCGGGGCGACGTCGTTGTCGTGGGTGCCGTTTATGGCCGCGTCCGCGCGATGCTCGACGAAAACGGCAAGCCGGTGCAAAGCGCGGGCCCGTCGATTCCGGTCGAGATCCAGGGCCTGTCCGAGGTGCCGCGCGCCGGCGAGGAAATGGTCGTGCTGGCAGACGAGAAGAAGGCGCGCGAAGTCGCGCTGTTCCGCCAGGGCAAGTACCGCGAGGTAAAGCTCTCGAAGCAGCGCGCGGCCAATCTCGAGAGCATGTTCAGCAGCATGGGCGAGGCCGGCGGCGGTGCGGGGAAGAAGTCGCTTGCCCTGCTGATCAAGGCCGACGTGCAGGGCTCGCAGGAGGCGCTGGCCCATGCGCTTACGCGCCTTGCGACCGAGGAAGTCAGGGTCAGCGTGGTGCACGCCGGCGTCGGCGGCATAACGGAATCCGACGTCAACCTCGCGCTGGCTTCAGGCGCGGTGATCATCGGGTTCAATTCGCGTCCCGATGCGACGGCGCGCAAGCTGATCGAGTCTTCCGGCGTCGACGTGCGCTACTACAACGTGATCTACGACGCGGTCGAGGAAGTGAAGGCGGCGCTGTCGGGCATGCTGGCGCCCGAACGCAAGGAAAGCATCATCGGCATGGTCGAGGTGAGGCAGGTATTCAAGATCTCCAAGGTCGGAACCGTCGCCGGCTGCTTCGTGCAGGAGGGCCAGGTCAAGCGTTCCGCGCAGGTGCGCGTGCTGCGCGACAGCGTGGTGATCCACACCGGCGACCTGGATGCGCTAAAGCGCTTCAAGGATGACGTGCGCGAGGTGAAGTCCGGCTTCGAGTGCGGCATTTCCCTAAAGTCGTTCCAGGACCTGAAGGAAGGCGACCAGTTCGAGGTGTTCGAAATCCTCGAGGTTGCCCGAACCTTGTGAGCAGGGGACGGCCGCAGAAGGTGGCCGACCTGATCCAGCGCGAAATTGCCGACCTGCTGCGGCACGACGTGCGCGATCCGCGCGTAGGCATGGTGACGCTGACGTCGGTCGACGTCGCGCCCGATCTGTCGCACGCGAAGGTGTACTTCACTATCCTCGACAAAGACAAGCAAAAGGACACTACAAAGGCGTTGCAGCGCGCCGCGGGATTCCTTCGTGCGCAGCTCTCGCACCGGATGTCGATGTACACCACTCCCGAGCTGCGTTTTGTCTACGACGAGTCGGTGGAGCGCGGCGATCGCATTTCCCGGCTCATCGACAGCGTCGTCCCGCCAAAGCGCTGATGCGGCGCAAGCTGGACGGGGTGCTGCTGCTCGACAAGCCGGTCGGCCCCAGTTCGAGCGCGGTGCTGCAGGCAGTGAAACGCCTGCTCGAGGCGGAAAAGGCCGGACATGCCGGCACTCTGGATCCGCTCGCCTCGGGATTGCTGCCGCTGCTCTTCGGTGAAGCCACCAAGTTCGCCCAGTTCGGGCTCGATTCGATCAAGGAATACCGCGCGCAGATCAGGCTGGGCGTGTCCACCGATACCGGCGATGCGGAAGGAAAGGTCCTGGAACGCCTGCCGGTCCAGGTGGACCAGGCCGGGCTGGAGCAGGCGTTGGCGCGCTTTCGAGGCGCGATCGAGCAGGTGCCGCCGATGCACTCGGCGCTGAAGCACCAGGGTCAGCCCCTCTATGCGCTCGCCAGGGCCGGTAAGACGGTGGAACGCGCTGCCCGCAGCGTGACGGTGCACGAACTGGAGCTGCTGGAACGTGCCGAAGACGTCCTGCACCTCAGGATCCGGTGCAGCAAGGGTACCTACGTGCGCCAGTTGGCCGTGGACCTGGGGCTGGCGCTGGGTACCGTCGGGCACCTGGAAGCCTTGCGGCGTACCGCGGTCGCCGGATTCAGGCTGGACCAGGCGGTCGCGCTGGACGACCTTCAGGCCCTGGGGCCAGAGGCGCGGCGCGCATGGCTGCTTCCACCGGATAGCCTCCTGGAGGACCTGCCCCGCCTGGACCTGACCGAAGACCTGGAGGGCCGCTTCCTGAACGGCCAGATGGTCGCGCTTGCGGCCGCGGGCCACGGCCCCTGCCGGGTCTATGGAAAATCAGGGATCCTGCTGGGGGTGGGCGAAGGTGGCCCGGGGGAGGAACTACGCCCCGCCAGACTGATTGCAAGGGCCTGAAAACCCACGAAAAAAGTTGTAAGCCGGCGCCAATATCGATAGAATGCCCGCCTCACATATCGAGCCTAAAAAGAGAGAAAAGCATGAGTTTGCAGGTCGCGCAAAAAGCGCAGGTCGTCAAGCAGCACCAGCGGGCCGGAAACGATACCGGCTCCCCGGAAGTGCAGATCGCTCTGCTCACCGAGCGCATCAACGGCCTGGCCGAGCACTTCAAGTCCCACGTCAAGGATTTCCATTCGCGCCGCGGCTTGCTGAAGATGGTCAGCCAGCGCCGCAAGCTTCTGGATTACCTGAAGCGTAATGACGCGGACAAGTACCGGTCGCTGATCGAGAAGCTCGGGCTGCGCAAGTAACGGTCGCGCAGTCACTTCCCGCAGTTTTCCCCCATCTCCCGAATGCCGTAGCAGACAACGCTCATCGCTTTTTGATGAGCGTTTTTGTTTGCGCCCCCAAATAGAGGATCCCCCTTGAACCCGATCAAAAAGACTTTCACCCTCGGCACGCAACAGGTCACCCTGGAGACCGGCGAAATCGCCCGCCAGGCGCACGGCGCCGTCCTTTGCACCGTCGATGACACCGTGGTGCTCGCCGCGGTGACCGCGTCGAAATCCGCCAAGCCGGGGCAGAGCTTCTTCCCGCTCACGGTGGACTATGCCGAGAAGACCTATGCCGCGGGCAAGATCCCCGGCGGCTTCTTCAAGCGCGAGGGGCGCCCGAGCGAGAAGGAGATCCTGACCTCCCGCCTCATCGACCGTCCGATCCGGCCGCTGTTCCCGGACGGCTTCTACAACGAAGTGCAGGTCGTGGCGCAGGTCCTGTCGCTCAACCCGGAAGTGGACGCCGACATCCCGGCGATGATCGCGGTGTCTGCGGCGATGACGCTGTCCGGTGTACCGTTCAGCGGCCCGATCGGCGCGGTCCGGGTCGGCTACATCAATGGTCAGTACGTGACCAACCCGACCACGTCGCAGCTCAAGGAATCCGGGCTGAACCTGGTTGTCGCCGGTACGGCGCAGGGCGTGTTGATGGTCGAATCCGAAGCGCTCGAACTGCCGGAAGACGTGATGCTCGGCGCCGTGGTGCATGGCCACGAGCAGATGCAGGCCGCGATCGTCGCAATAGAAGAGCTGGCCGAAGTGGCCGCCAAGCCGGCCTGGGACTGGAAAGCCCCGGCCAAGGACGAGGCCCTGGCGGCGAAGATCGTCGAGCTGTCGGAAGCCGACCTGCGCAAGGCTTTTGCGATGCGCCAGAAAGGCGCCCGCTCGGAGGCGATCGACGCCATCTGGAAGCGCGTGTTCGCTGCCGTTGGCGTGGGCACCGAAGGCGGCCCGGATTCAAACACCGTGAAGGACCTGTGCTTCGCGGTCGAATCGAAAATCGTACGCAACCAGATCCTCGACGGCGAGCCGCGCATCGACGGCCGCGACACGCGCACCGTGCGCCCGATCGCCATTCGTACCGGCGTCCTGCCCCGCACCCACGGCTCGGCGCTGTTCACGCGCGGCGAGACGCAGGCGCTGGTCACCGTGACGCTGGGCACCGGGCGCGACGAGCAGATCATCGACGCGCTGGCGGGCGAATACCGCGACCGCTTCATGTTCCACTACAACTTCCCTCCGTACTCCACCGGCGAGACCGGGCGGTTCGGATTCACCAAGCGGCGCGAGATCGGCCATGGCCGCCTCGCCAAGCGCGCGCTGGTCGGCATGTTGCCGCCGGCCGCGGATTTCGGCTATTCGCTGCGCATCGTCTCGGAAATCACCGAGTCGAACGGTTCGTCCTCGATGGCCTCGGTCTGCGGCGGCAGCCTCGCGCTGATGGACGCCGGCGTACCGATCAAGGAGCACGTCGCCGGCATCGCCATGGGCCTGATCAAGGAAGGCAACCGCTTCGCGGTGCTGACCGACATCCTGGGCGACGAAGATCATCTCGGCGACATGGACTTCAAGGTGGCGGGCACCGTCAACGGTATCACCGCGCTGCAGATGGACCTGAAGATCGAGTCGATCAACAAGGGCATCATGAAAGTGGCGCTCGACCAGGCGCGCGAGGCGCGCATCCACATCCTCGATCAGATGAAGCAGGCGATGGGCGGCTCGCGTACCGAGCTCTCCACCTTCGCGCCGCGCATCCTCAAGATCAAGATCAACCCGGACAAGATCCGCGACGTCATCGGCAAGGGCGGCGTGGTCATCCGCGGCATCCAGGAGGAGACCGGCACCACCATCGAGATCGAGGACGACGGCATGATTTCCATCGCCTGCGTCTCGCCCGAGGGCGGCGAAGCGGCGTTGAAGCGCATCAGGGACCTCACCGCCGACGTCGAAGTCGGCAAGATCTACGAGGGACCGGTGCTGCGCCTGCTGGACTTTGGCGCCATCATCCAACTCATGCCGGGTCGCGACGGCCTGCTGCACATCTCGCAGATCAGCAATGAGCGCGTAAACGCCGTTTCCGACCACCTGAAGGAAGGCCAGATCGTGAAGGTCAAGGTGATGGAAGCCGACGACAAGGGCAGAGTGCGCCTGTCGATGAAGGCCATCGGCGCCCCCGAAGCCGCGAAGCAGGGCTAGAAGGTTTTTTTCTAGGACTTACTTAGCCACCTGCCGCTCGCGCATCTCATCGAGGGTCTTGCAGTCGATGCAGAGCGTGGCGGTGGGGCGCGCTTCCAGGCGCTTCAGGCCGATCTCGACCCCGCAGCTCTCGCAGTAGCCGTACTCGTTGGCGTCGATGCGCGCGATGGTCTCGTCGATCTTCTTGATGAGTTTGCGCTCGCGGTCCCGGTTGCGCAGCTCCAGCGCCATGTCCGACTCCTGGCTGGCCCGGTCGTTGGGGTCCGCGAACACCGTCGCCTCGTCCTGCATCGTGTGCACGGTGCGGTCGATCTCCTGCGACAGCTCCCCCTTGATGTTCTCGAGGATCTTGCGGAAATGGGAACGCTGCTTAGCGTTCATGTATTCCTCGCCCTTTTTCGGGGCGTAGGGCGCGAAGCTGTTTTTCTTGAGTTCCAGGGGCATTTCGGCAGTCGGCTGAAAAATGAAGGTAGGCTTTGTAGCAGGTTTGGAACCCTGCCGCAAGCCAAAAAAAGAGTATCATTGGCGCCCGATTTTCGGGGTGTAGCGCAGCCTGGTAGCGCGCCTGCTTTGGGAGCAGGATGTCGGGAGTTCAAATCTCTCCACCCCGACCAGTCCTGCCCCGGAAGGCAAGGGATATCTGCCCGTAGCTCAACCGGATAGAGCACCAGCCTTCTAAGCTGGGGGTTGTGGGTTCGAGTCCCGCCGGGCAGGCCAGAAGTAGAATTAGCGTCGCAATGGTGGCCGTAGCTCAATGGTAGAGTCCCGGATTGTGATTCCGGTTGTTGTGGGTTCGAGTCCCATCGGTCACCCCATCTTTCCTAGCCAGGCAGCTGTTCCCGCTCCAGGATGAACACGCTGCCCGGGTCGCTGGTCTCCGGCCACGCGAATTCGATCTTCGGCGAAGCACGCTCCAGCGCCTTGCGGTTGCCGCCGATCTCGCAGACCAGCAGTCCGTTCGGCGTCAGATGATTCTTCGCATCCGCGAGGATACGGTGCACCAGGTCCAAGCCATCCCTGCCGGCCGCAAGCCCCATCGACGGTTCGTGTCGGTATTCCTTCGGCAGTTTCCGCATCGACAGGTCGGTGACGTAGGGCGGATTGCTGACGATCAGGTCGTATTTTCCGTGGATTGACTTGAACAGGTCCGACTGGACGGCGCGCACGCGTTTTCCGAGCGAGTGACGCCTGATGTTGATCCTTGCGACCTGAAGGGCTGAGCGGGACAGGTCAGCCGCGTCGACCTTGGCGCCGGGAAATTCCAGCGCGAGAAGAACGGCGAGGCAGCCTGAGCCGGTGCATAGATCGAGCGCGCGCTTCGGTTCGCGCGGCAACCATGGGCTGAGGTGCTCGCGCAGCAGTTCGGCGATGAAGGAGCGCGGAACTATGACTCGTTTGTCGACGTGGAAGGAGTGCTCGCCGAGCCAGGCTTCCTTCAATAGGTAGGCCAACGGGATTTTCTCGCGGATGCGGCGCCGTGCGAGGGTTTCGATTTTCCGGACTTGATTCGAATTCAATTCCTGTTCAAGAAGAAAACCGAGAACCGACGAGATCAGCCAGGCGGCTTCCTCCTTCGCGTTGTGCGTGCCGTGGCCGTAATGCAGTCCGGCGCGCGTGAAGCGGCGCGCGGTTTCGCGCAGGAGGGCGGATACCCTCAAGGAAGCAGCGAGCGCAGCGTGTCGAGGTAGATGCCCGACAGTTGCTCGATCGCGGCGACTTCGATGTGCTCGTTCAGCTTGTGGATGCTGGCGTTGACCGGCCCGAGCTCCAGCACCTCGGGGGAGATCTCGATGATGAAGCGCGCGTCGGACGTCCCGCCGGTGGTGGAAAGCTCGGCGGAGTGGCCGGTGTGCCGCTTGCAGACCTCCGTGACCGTTTTGGCCAGCTTGCCGTTGGCGCTGAGGAAGGGACGGGCGCCGAGCACCCAGGACATTGAATATTCCAGGCCGTGCTTCTTCAGGATGTCCTCGACACGCTGCATCAGGCCGGTGTCGGTGCTCTCGGTGGAGAAACGGAAATTGAAATCGACTTCCACGCTGCCCGGAATCACGTTGCCGACGCCGGTGCCCGCATGAATGTTCGACACCTGCCAGGTCGTTGGCGGAAAGGCTTCGTTGCCGTTGTCCCACTTGGTCTTCGCCAGTTCGGCGAGCGCCGGCGCCAGCTGGTGCACGGGATTGCGCGCGAGATGGGGGTACGCGACGTGGCCCTGGATGCCGCGCACGGTCAGCCGGCCTGAGAGCGAGCCGCGCCGGCCGTTCTTCAGCATGTCGCCCAGCGCGTCGACCGAGGTCGGCTCGCCGACCACGCAGTAGTCCATCGTCTCGCCGCGCTTCTTCAGGACCTCCACGACCTTCACCGTGCCATCCACCGCCGGGCCTTCCTCGTCTGAAGTCAGGAGGAAGGCGATCGAGCCGTCATGGGCAGGGCGTTCCCGGACGAAGGTTTCGACGGCGACAACGAAAGCAGCAATCGACGATTTCATGTCCGCCGCGCCCCGGCCGTAGAGTTTGCCGTCTCGTATCGTCGGCACGAACGGGTCGGAGTGCCATTCGGAGAGCGGTCCCGTCGGGACGACGTCGGTGTGCCCGGCGAAGCAGAGCAGGGGC
>JANNXB010000120.1:0-1871 GCA_031409355.1 Betaproteobacteria bacterium
CATGCCGAGCATGACGCTGCGCACCAGCGTGGCCATCGCCGCGTCGAAGCCGGCGACCGGGGTCGCCTCGATGCCGCCCTGCGGCGAGGGGCCGCCGGCGTTGTTGAAGAGGCAGTCGATCCGGCCCCAGGCTTTCACGCAAGCCGCGATCAGCTTCTCCATGTCGGCCTCCTGCGTGACATCGGCGTGCATGAAGCGGGCGCGCTCGGCCCCCAGCGCGGCCTCCAGCGTCGCGCCGAGCTCCTTCCTGCGGCCGCAGAACAGCACCCGCGCGCCCTCCTCGACGAAGCGCTCCACCGTGCGCCGGCCGATGCCGCTGGTCGCTCCTGTGATGACTGCGATCTTGCCCTTAAGCATGTCCATTCTTCTTCTCCCCGTGGGCGACTCTCATATAATTGATTGTATTCAAAGGGAGGCAACATGAAACAACTCGCACTGGCCGTATCGCTGGCGGCCGCATTTTCCTTCACGGCCGCGCCCGCGGCGGCGCAGCTCGCCGTATCGGCGAACGACAACAAGCAGATCAACGTCGCCGGCGTCGGCAGCATCGTCGCCAATCCGTCGCCGGACACCGTGTCGGTGATCGACATGAGCGTCTTCCCGCCGCGCCTCGTCGGCGAAGTGCAGGCGCCCACCAGCGTGGTCGGGCCGCCGAGCTCGGTCGCGGTCGCGCCGGACGAATCCTTCGCGCTGGTCAGCGCCGCAGTCAAGAAGAGCCCCGCCGATCCGGCCAAGACGGTTCCCGACAACCGCCTCTCGGTCATCGACCTCAAGGGACTGAAGGTGGTGCAGACGCTGGAAGCAGGCGCGGGCGCCGCGGGCGTCGCGATCAACCGCTCAGGCACGCTCGCGCTGGTCGCGAACCGCAGCGAGGGCACGGTATCGGTGTTCACCGTGAAGGGCATGACCCTCACACCCGCCGGCAAGATCGAGCTTGGCAAGAACGATTCGGGTCCGAGCGCCGTGCAGTTCATCGGCGACGGCAGGCGCGCCCTGGTCACGCGCGACGGCGACAGCACCATCACCATCCTCGCGGTGGATGGCGCCAAGGTCAGCGTCACCAATCGCAGCTTCTTCGCCGGCATCCGCCCCTACGGCGCCGACGTCACGCCCGACGGGCGCTACGCGATGGTGGCGAACATCGGCCGCGGCCAGGGCGACCACGACACGGTGAGCCTGATCGACCTGAACATGAACCCGCCGCGCACCGTGGACACGATCACTGTCGGACCGACGCCGGAAGGCATCAAAATTTCGCCCAACGGCAGGTACGCCGCGGTGGTGATCCACAACGGTTCGGCCGCCGTCCCGACTTCGCCCTTCTACAACGCCTTCGGCAAGGTGGTCCTGCTTGGCGTCAGCGGCGGCAAGCTGGTCAAGCTGTCGGAAGAGCGCATCGGCCGCTGGTCGCAGGGCGCGGCGTTCTCCGCGGACTCGAACACGCTGCTGGTGCAGAACATGGTGGAAAAGGACGTGCAGGTGTTCAAGATCGAGTTCGACCAGCTGCGCGACACCTGGCACCGCATCAAGCTCTCGGGCGGCGGCGCCGGCATGGGAACCGCGCGCTGATGGCTGCTCAGAAACGCATTGAGGGCGTCCTCTCGCCGGTCGTCACGCCGTTCAAGAAGGACCTCTCGCCCGACGCCGACCGCTTCGTCAAGCACTGCCGCTGGCTCATGCAAAGCGGCTGCGCCGGCCTCGCGGTGTTCGGCACCAACAGCGAAGCGAACTCGATGTCGGTGGACGAGAAGCTGGAACTGCTGGGAGCGCTGGTGAAAGGCGGCGTGCCGGCCGCCGCGCTGATGCCAGGCACCGGCCACTGCGCGCTCTCCGACTCGGTGAAGATGACGCGCGAGGCCGTGCGCCTCGGT
>JANNXB010000121.1:0-1629 GCA_031409355.1 Betaproteobacteria bacterium
GAGGAAGAACAGCAGCGCGTGGAGTTGCGACACCGTGCGGCTCACGCCCCAGCGGGTGCCCATCTCGCCCCAGTGCAGGACGCAACGCGCCCCCAGGGCGCCAACCGCCCCGGTCAGGGCGTCTTCAGCAAGATCGACGGCAGCCATGACTTGACGCCTAGGCTAGTCTTGTCATATCTTTCTGTCAAGACTGAAATTACAGAATCTTAAGAACGGAGTTTACCTCATGCGAGTAATAGTCCTGGGCGGTACCGGGTTCATCGGGCGGCACGTCGCCGGCGCGCTGCGCGCCCGTGGCCATACGGTGGTGATCGGCACGCGCCACCCGAAACGGGCGCTCAGGAAGCTGCGGGCCGGACTGCGAGACTGCGAGTTGCGCGAGACCCACTTCGAATCGCTCACCACCCGCTACGTCTGGAAACCCCTGCTCGGCGACGTCGACGTGGTCGTCAACGCGGTCGGCATCCTGCGCGAGCGCGGCGCCGAGACCTTCGAACGGGTGCACGACATGGCGCCCGCCGCCCTTGCGCTCGCCTGCGAGCGCGACGGGGTGCGCCTGGTGCACGTCTCCGCGCTCGGCCTGCGGCCCCGCGCCTACAGCCGCTTCCTCCGTTCCAAGGCCGCCGCCGAGCGCGCCATCGCCGACACCAGCGCCGACTACAGCATCGTCCGGCCGTCCTTGCTGGAGGGCGAAGGCGGCTATGCAGCCGATTGGCTGCGCAGGCTCGCACATTGGCCGGTGCATTGCATCCCGACGGCGGCGCGCGGGCGCTTCGCGGCACTGGACGTGCGCGACCTCGCCGCGGCGATCGTGGTCCTGTGCGAGTCGCGCGGCAGGACCGACTGGCGCGAAGTGGAGCTTGGCGGCAGCGTCCGCCGCACCCTGGCGGAACACCTGGACGCGATCCGTGCGCGGCCCGGCGAGCACCCCGCGCTGCGCCTGCCGCTGCCGAATTTCGTCGCACTGGCCGTAGCCAGCCTATGCGACCTGCTGCATGTCACGCCCTATGGCGTGCCGGTGCTGGAACTGCTGTGGCGCGACAACCTGCCCAAGGCCAACCGGCTGCGCGCCCTGCTCGGCCGCACCCCGACGCCGGTGGGCATCAACGACGCGACGCCAGCCGCCGCGCCGATCGGCACCCTCGCCCGCTAACGCGCGATTCAGGATTCGCGCAGCTTCTCCAGCAGCCGCCGGTCGCGCTTGGTGGGCCGGCCCTTCAGGCGCGAAGCCGGCTCGGCGCCCCAGCGGCGCAGGTCCACCAGTGCTTGGCGCGCGGCCAGGCTCGCGGCGCTTTCCTTGTAGAGCTTCTTCGCTTCCGGCGCCGGCCCGCGCCGTTCCGAGAGCCCGCGAACGAAGACCTGCCATTCGAGTTCCTCGACACGTACGGCGATCGCGTCGCCCGGCCTCACCGCGTGCGCCGGCTTGACGCGGTCGCCGTTCAGCTTCACGCGGCCGCCGGCGATGGCCTGCTGCGCCAGGGCGCGCGTCTTGAAGAAGCGCGCGGCCCACAGCCATTTGTCGAGGCGCACGAAACCGGTCAGGCTTTCGCCAGCACTCCGATGGGGCAGGAAACGCCGGTGCCGCCCAGGCCGCAGTAGCCGTCCGGGTTCTTGCCGAGATACTGCTGG
>JANNXB010000122.1:0-9570 GCA_031409355.1 Betaproteobacteria bacterium
GGTCTGGAACAAGTTTCTCGAAGAAAGAGATCAAACATGACGCGATATGTCGACGGGTTTGTGGTGCCGGTCCCTCTCAAGAATGTCGCCGCCTACCGCCGGATGGCGCAAAAGGCAGGCAAGGTCTGGCGCGAGCACGGCGCGCTCGAATACAAGGAGTGCATCGCCGACGACGTGAAGAAGGGCAAATGGACGTCGTTCCCCCGGGCGGTGAAGCTGAAGGCGGGCGAGGCGGTCTGGTTCTCCTTCATCGTCTACAAGTCCCGCAAGGACCGCGACCGCGTGCTCGCGAAGGTGATGAAGGACAAGCGCCTCGCCGCGATGATGGATCCGAAAACGATGCCGTTCGACGGCAAGCGGTTCATCTACGGCGGCTTCAAGGTCATGGTCGACCTGTAACAGGGAGAAAGGCATCATGGCAGGCAACACTGTTCGTCTCCACCGCGTATTGCGCGCGCCGCCAGGCCGGGTTTATCGCGCCTTCCTCGATGCCGGCGCGATGGCCAAGTGGATTCCTCCCAACGGCTTTACCGGCACGGTCCATCACATGGACGTCAGGGTCGGCGGAACGTTCAGGATGTCGTTCACGAATTTCTCCGCTGAAAAGAGCCTGGCTTTTGGCGGCGAGTACCTCGAGTTGGTGCCCGGCAAGCTGATCCGCTACACCGACAAGTTCGAGGATCCGAATCTTCCGGGCGTGATCCAGGTCACGGTCTCCCTAAAGGAGGTTTCCTGCGGCACCGACCTGAACATCGTGCAGGAAGGCATTCCCGAGGTGATTCCGGTTGAGATGTGCTATCTCGGCTGGCAGGAATCCCTCGTGGCGCTCGCGAAACTCGTCGAGCCGGAAATCCCGGGGTAGCCCCATGCTCAAGATCATCGCGATCGCAGTCGTTGTTCTGGTGGGCGGGCTGCTCCTGTATGCCGCGTCGCGGCCGGATTCCATCCGCGTCGAGCGCGCGGCGAGCATCAAGGCGCCGCCGGAAAGGATCTATGCCCAGATCCAGGATCTCAAGGCCTGGGCCGCCTGGTCGCCCTACGAGAAGAAGGATCCGGCGATGAAGCGGACCTTCGGCGCCGTCACCTCGGGAAAGGGTGCGACGTACGAGTGGCACGGCGACAGGAACGTCGGCAAGGGACGCATGGAGATCACGGAAGTGGTGCCGGCGTCGAAGATCGTCATCAAGTTGGATTTCTTCGAGCCGTTCGAGGGCCACAACACAGCCGAATTCACTATGGACGGCAAGGGCGGCGCCACGACGGTGACCTGGGCGATGTACGGCCCCGCCAATTTCGTCTCCAAGCTGATGGGCGTGTTTTTCAACATGGACAAGATGATCGGCACGGACTTTGAGGCCGGCCTCGCCAACCTGAAATCGATGACCGAAAAATAATGAAATATCATTCATGCCAGGTGCAGATGCCGCTCCGCAACACCTTCTTCTCCCCGCGCTTCGGCATGGTGGCCGACAAGTTCGGCGTGGGCGGTTTCGCCTGCGGCACGCTAAGGTAGCCAGTTCCGGGCGGTTGCTATACTTCCCCGCAACAGGGGGAACGCCATGCTGCTCAGCAGTCTCGAAGTCGTGCCCGGCCGCCGCGTCACCAAGCACCTGGGCCTGGTGCAGGGCAGCACGGTGCGCGCCAAGCACGTCGGCAAGGACCTGTTCGCGAGCCTGAAGAACATCATCGGCGGCGAGCTCAAGGCCTACACCGAACTGCTGCAGGAGTCGCGCGTGGAAGCGGTCGAGCGCATGGTGAAGCAGGCCGAGGCGGCCGGCGCCAACGCGGTGCTCAACATCCGCTTCGCCACCTCGTCGATCACGCAGGGCGCGGCCGAGATCCTCGCCTACGGCACCGCGGTGACGCTGGAGTAGGGGCGGCGGTGGACCTGATCGTATTCGCCATCCTGTTCGTGGTCGGCTATTTCGCCGGCCGCTGGACCGAGCGCCGGCATTACGCCTCGATCCGCGAACGCGAAGAGCAGCTCGCCGGGGTACTGGTCTTCACCAACCGCTTTCCTCCCGCCTCGACAACGCGCGTCGAGACCGGCCTGGTCTCCGGCAGCGTGGTCATCAGCGAGGACTTCTTCAAGGGCGTGGTGGCGGGGCTCTACAGCCTGGTCGGCGGCCGCATCCGTTCCTACGAGTCGCTGCTCGACCGGGCGCGGCGCGAAGCGGTGCTGCGCATGAAGTCCGAGGCGCAGAAGCTGGGGTCCGGAATGGTAATCAATGTGAAGTTCCAGACCTTCGCCATCGGTGGGCGCAACCCGGGCACGATCAAGGGCGTCGAAATGCTGGCATATGGAACCGCTTTATCGCCCGCGCGGCGCTGAATTTGACCAGTTACAGCAATCCCAGGCTTCCCGAGGACGACGTCAACGTCAGCGACCGCAAGCCGCTGCGCAGTTTCTTAGCGCTGGCATTCGCGGTCGCTCTCTTCTGCGGCGCGGCCGCGGTCGCGATCGCGTTCGTCGGTGGCGAGTTCGCCCACTATCTGCCGTACTCCGCGGAAAAGAAACTCATCGAGCCCTATGCGCAGCGCTATCCGCCGCGCGAGCACGTGGTGGAGAATTACCTGCAGGCGCTGGCCGACCGCCTGGCGGCAGGCATGGCGCTGCCCGAAGGCATGACGGTGCGCGTGCACTACGTGGACGAGCCGGTGGTCAATGCCTTCGCCACGCTCGGCGGCCACGTCGCCGTCTACCGCGGCTTGCTGGAGAAGGTGCCCGACGAAAACGTGCTGGCGATGGTGGTCGCGCATGAGATCGGGCACCTGCGCTTCCGGCATCCGATCCGCAGCCTGGGGCGCGGCGTGGCGTTTGGCGCCGCGATTTCGATCTTCTCGGCCGCCGCCGGCAGCGGGGTCGCGGAACAGGTGCTGGGCGGCTCGGGCATGCTGACCCTGCTCAGCTTCAGCCGCGCCCAGGAGGAGGAAGCCGATGCGGTCGCGTTGGCGGCGCTGGCTGCCGCCTATGGCCATGCTGGCGGCGCGACGGGGACTTTCAAGCTGCTGCAGGAAGCGTCGCAGGAACGCGGGCGCAGCGAGCCGCCGAAAATCCTCAACACGCATCCCTTGACGCAGGATCGCATCGACCGGCTGGCGGCCGCGATCGAGCGGGGCGGCCATCGCGCCGACGGCCCGCGCATGCCGCTGCCGGAGGCGGTGCGCACCGAGGTCGCGAAAAAGGGCAAGGGATCGAGTTAGACTCGCAGCCTCGTGAACACCGCCGCCGACCTGGTCGAGATCTCGGAACTGCATTTCAGCTACGGCGAGCTGCCGATCCTGCGCGGCCTGTCGCTGCGCATTCCGCGCGGCAAGGTGGTGGCGATCCTCGGGGCGAGCGGCACCGGCAAGTCGACGCTGCTGAAGCTGATCGGCGGGCAGCTTGCGCCGCAGCGCGGCTGGATCCAGGTGGACGGCAAGGTGGTGCACAAGCTGCCCACCGACGAGCTCTACGCCCTGCGCCTCAAGATGGGCATGATGTTCCAGTCGAGCGGCCTGTTCACCGACCTTAGCGTCTACGAGAACATCGCCTTCGCGATCCGCGAGCATTACGACCTGCCCGAGGAACTGATCCGCGCGCTGGTGCTGATGAAGCTCGACGCGGTCGGGCTGCGCGGCGCGCGCGACATGATGCCGGGCGACCTCTCCGGCGGCATGACCCGGCGCGTGGCGCTGGCGCGGGCCATCGCCACCGATCCGCTGCTGGTGATGTACGACGAGCCCTTCGCCGGGCTGGACCCGATCTCGCTCAACGTCATCGCGACCCTGATCCGCAAGCTGAACGACGCGCTCGGCCTCACTTCAATCGTGGTGACCTACGACGTTTCCGAGTCGCTGAAGCTCGTCGACTACATCTACGTGATCGCGGAAGGCAGATTGATGGGCGAGGGCACGCCCGACGCGCTGCTCGCCTCGGAAGACCCTTACCTGAAGCAGTTTCTGAAAGCGCTGCCGGACGGCCCGGTGCGCTTCCATGTCCCGGCCAGGCCGCTGGCCGAGGAGCTAAATATCAGGCCTTCTGCGGAATGAACTTCAGCGCCACGCCGTTGTTGCAGTAGCGCTTGCCGGTCGGCGCCGGGCCGTCCTCGAAGACGTGGCCGTGGTGGCCGCCGCATTTCGTGCAGTGGTATTCGGTGCGCGGATAGATGATCTTGTAGTCCGTCTTGGTCTGCAGCGTGCCCGGGATGAAGGTGAAGAACGACGGCCAGCCCGTGCCGCTGTCGAATTTCATCTCCGAGGTGAAGATCGGCAGGCCGCAGCCGGCGCACGCGAACACCCCGGCGCGCTTCTCCCGGTCGAGCGGGCTGCTGCCTGCGCGCTCGGTGCCTTCGTCGCGCAGCACGTCGTAAGCAGCCGGCGAAAGCCGCTTCTTCCATTCGTCCTTGGCCAGTTTGACCGGTTCGGTCGCGCTCGGGACTGCGGTGCCCGGCGCGAGCAGGCTCTTCCAGTTGTCTTGCATTTCCTTGATTCCTTTCAGGGTCTTCGGCTGGGCGTGGACATGCGCGAAGAATGGCCCCAAGGCGAGAAATCCGAGCAGGGTACGACGCTTCATGCCTTCCTCCTTTTCGGCAATTATGCCGTTAGTCGGGGGAAGGCATGATGCCTTACGCCATGCGCCGCGTCAGAACTGCAAGCCGATGCGCACCCGTGCGT
This sequence comes from Betaproteobacteria bacterium, assembly GCA_031409355.1. Lineage (GTDB taxonomy): Bacteria > Pseudomonadota > Gammaproteobacteria > Burkholderiales > SG8-39 > RBG-16-66-20. The sequence goes on from JANNXB010000122.1 coordinate 4,657, forward strand.
CCCCGAAGGGGATCGTGCCGTAGATCACCGGACGTGGCGGTGCGTAGTACACCGGCTGCGGCGGGTAGTAGTACACGGGTTGGGGCGCGTAGTAGTAGACCGGCGCTGGCCGCACGACGACGTGGTGCGGCACATGGCGGTGGTGCCGGACATGGTGGCGGTCATGGTGCCGGTAGCCGTAGCCCCGCGCATGGTCGGCCTGCGCCGCGGATGCGGCGAGGAGCGCGGTGCCGGCGACGGTGGCGATTGCGAGCGTTTTCAGGTTCATGTCGACCTCCTTGTTGTTGGCCTGTCCATTGAACGCCTCAGCGGGGGCCTTTGTCCGTTACCCAGGTGCAAACTCTGTAACCACTTGTAAGATGCGTTCCAGGAGGTAGTTCCCATGTGCAGAATTCTGTTCGCCGCCGCCCTTGCCCTGATTGCGCCGTCCCTGCAGGCACAGGACGCGTACCCGACCAAGCCCGTCACCATGATCGCGCCGTTTCCGCCGGGCGGCGTGGCGGACATCGTCGGCCGGCCGCTCGCGGCGTCGATGGAAAGGGCGCTAAAGCAGCCGGTGCTGGTGGTGAATCGCCCGGGCGCGGGCGGCGCGGTGGGTACCACGGCGGCGGCCAAGGCCGCGCCCGACGGCTACACCATCCTCATGTCGCTGTCGTCGATCTCGATCTTCCCGGTCTCCGACCCGATCAACGGCAAGCCGGCGCCCTACCAGTTGTCGGACTTCGCGCCGATCGCGCTGGTCACGGCCGATCCCACCGTGCTGGTGGTGGCGGCCGACGGGCCGTACAAGACGATCCACGATTTCATCGCTTCGGCGAAGGCTTTCCCGGGAAAGATGAATTACTCGTCTTCCGGGGTCTACGGCACGCTGCACGTGGCGATGGAGATGTTCGCGAATGCCGCGGGCATCAAGCTGTTCCACATCCCCTATCAGGGCGGCGGGCCGGCGGTCGCGGCGCTGCTCGGCGGCCAGGTGCATGCGCTCGCCTCCGGCCCGGCGGCGGCCATCGGCCAGATCAAGGGCGGCAAGATGCGCGCGCTTGCCGGATGGGGCGACCAGCGCCTGCCGCTGATGCCCGAGCTTCCCACCTTCAAGGAACTGGGTTTCAAGGACGTGGAGTTCTACATCTGGTCCGGCGTGTTCGCGCCCGCGGCAACGCCCGCGCCCATCGTCCAGCGCCTGCGCGACGCGGTGCGCGCCGCCGTCGCCGATCCGCAGTTCAAGGGCGCGATGGAAAAAGTGCAGACGCCGGTCAACTACCTCGACGCGCCGGAATTCCGCGCCTTCCTCGCGAGGGACGCGGCGCGGCTCAAGGTGGCTGTCGAGAAGATCGGCAGGGTGGACGAGAAGAACTAGCCGATGCGTCGCATTGCGGGCAGGAAGCTCTTCTGGTGGCTGGGTGCGGCGGCCGTCGCGGGCATCGCGGTGGTCGCGGCCGGCATTCCGGTCTACAACGAGTGGCAGCGCCGCGCTCAGCTGAGCGAAGCCTTCCGGAACCTTGCCGACATCCAAGTGTGGATGGAAGCGTACTACGCCCACAATCGCAGCTATGCCAGAGCTGGCGTTTGCGGAGCCGCGGTGGTGCCCGCGGACCGCGCGCGGTACTTCGCGTATTCGTGCGTACCCGACACGGTCGCCGGCGCGCCGCCGGGCCAGACCTATGCCGCCACCGCGAACGGCAAGTCGCGGCATACCGAGGGCTTCGTCTTCTCCATCGACGAGAAAAAGCAGACGGTCACGCGGTCCGTGCCCGCGGACTGGGGCCGGCTTCCGCCCAAGGCCACGACGACTTGGCTGGACCGAAAGAACTGAGCGCCTAGCGCTTTTTCTTCGGTCTCTTGTGCTGCAGGAGGTTGCCGACCTCGCGCTCGAACGGATCGCGGCGAATCAGGCTGCGCGCCTGCGCCGGGCTCATCAATTTGTAGTGGCGGGTCGCCTCCAGCGCGTCCACCAGGTCCCAGGCGCCGTCTTCGCATGTCACCCAGGTTTCTGGCTTCATCCGCCTGAGGTCGTAGGGGCGCGAGTAGGTGCGCAGCGTCTTGCGGTCGCGCTTGTTGTAGTACTCGTGCAGGTAGGACATCGCCAGTTCCCGCAGCGTGCGGTAAACCGGGTCGCGCCAGCGCAGGCCGATGCCGTTGGTCTTGGAGATCGCGCCCCAGCGGCCGTTGCGGCGGAACACAGCGACCACGTGGTCGAAATCGTGCACCGCCTGGAAATCGAGCAGCAGCGGTGGTTCGCCGTGGATCCACAGCGCGCAGGCGGCGGTGACCGCGCCCTCGATGCAGTGCGCGCGCCGCTCGCGCAGCACCACGCGCACGGAGTTGCAGGTTTCGCCCTTGCGCTCGAAGTTCTGTCTCAGGCGGTAGAGGAAATCCTGGATCCTCTCCGGGGTGCGCAGGCGGCGCAGTGTGGCGAATTCGGCCCGGGTGAGGCCGAGCATCTCGCGGGATGCCTTTTTCCTTCTTGTGATCGGCATTCGGGCTAGTTTAGCTACAATTCACGGATGCGCAGATTCCTCCCTTTCCTGCTGACAGCGCTTTTCGCGATTACCGCGCAGGCGCAAGGCTGGCCGTCGAAACCGGTCAAGTTCATCATCCCCTCCGGTCCCGGCGGCACCATCGATCCGCTGTCGCGCTTCCTCGCCGACCAGTACTCGAAGATCTTCGGGCAGAATTTCGTCACCGAGAACCGGCCCGGCGCGCAGGGCAACACCGGCATCGCGGCGATCGCCAAGGCGGAACCGGACGGCTACACCATCGGCCTGGCCGCCTCGAGCATGATCGCGATCAACCCGCACGTGTACCGCACGATGCCCTACGATCCGCGCAAGGAACTCGCCGGCATCGTGCTGATCGGCGATGTGCCGAACATCCTGGTTGTGCATCCGGACGTGCCCGTGAAAACACTCGCGGAATTCATCGCCTACGCCAAGGCGAACCCCGACAAGCTCAATTTCGGCTCCACCGGCAGCGGCAGTTCCATGCACCTCGCCGGCGAGCTCTTCAAGACCATCACCGGCACCACCATGACGCACGTGCCCTATACGGTGCCGGCGGACGCGACGCGCGACCTGATCTCGGGCCGCCTGCAGCTCATGTTCCAGCTGATGACCGGCATCCAGGCGCAGGTGAAGGCCGATCGCGTGCGCCCGATCGCGGTGCTGTCTGAGCGACGCTGGCCGGGGCTGCCCGATGTACCGACCACGGCTGAGCAGGGGATGGGCCGGCTCAAGTCCTCGGTATGGTTCGCGGTGGTGGCGCCCCAGGGCGTGCCGCCGCAGGTGATCGAGCGCATCAACGCCGAGACCAACAAGCTGCTCGCCGATGCGGAGTTCCGCGGCCGCGTCCAGGCGCTGGGCGCCGCGCCCATGGGCGGCACGCCCGCCGACTTCCGCAAGTTGTACGACGAGGAATATTCGCGCTGGGCCGACGTGGTCAGGGTGTCGGGCGCGAAGATCGACTAACTAAGTGAAGCGGTAGGCGTCCATTGCGAGGGCGCCCATTTCGATCGCGTCGAACAGGCGTTCGGGCTTGTAGTCCTTGCCTGCGGCACCCAGCGCGAAAAACAGCGGCAGGAAATGCTCGTCGGTGGGGTGCGCGCGCACGCCGTGCGGATTGAGCTCGCGGTAGTTCACCAGCGAATCGATGTCGTGCGCGTCTATCCTTTCCTTCACCCACGCCTGGAACTCGCGCGCGTAGGGCGCGGGGCCGTTCGCATTTTCGTCACGTACGCGGTCACGCAGGTTGTGCGTCATGTGGCCCGAGCCGATGACGAGCACGCCTTCGCGCGCCAGCGGCGCGAGCGCGCGGCCGAGCTCGACGTGATGCCGCGGTCCGAGTCCGGTCTGCACTGCGATCTGCACCACGGGAATCTTCGCTTCGGGATACATGTGGAGCAGCGGCGACCAGGCGCCATGATCCAGGCCGCGAGCGGAATCTTCCTCCGCTTTCAATCCGGATTTCTTCAGCAATTCGACAGAACGAGAAGCAAGTTCAGGGCTCCCCTTCGCCGGATACTGAATCTCGTATAGCGGCTTCGGAAAGCCATAAAAATCATGGATGGTTTCCGGTGTCGGCGCGCCGGTGAGCGCCGGGACGTCCGTCTCCCAGTGCGCCGAGGCGATTAGGATCGCCTTCGGGCGCGGCAGGTCGCGGGCGATGCCCTCCCATACCTCACGCACGGCGCCGGGCTGGATCGCGTGCATCGGCGAGCCGTGCGAGAGGAACAGGATGGGGAGGGCGTCGGCCACGCTTACTTCACCAGGCCTTCTGCTTTCAGCGCTTCCTGCACCTTCGGCCGTTGCGCCACGCGCTTATGGTATTCCTGCAGCACGGGCCATTTGCCCATGTCGAACTTGACCATCGGCGCCCAGTTGAGGATCGTGAACAGGTAGGCATCCGCCACGCTGAATTTGTCGCCCATCAGGTACTGCTTGCCGGTGAGTTCCTTCGCCACGTAATCCATGCGCACGCCGAGCCGCTCGGTGACCGCGGCTTTCCAGTCATCCGGCGCCTTGGGATTGAAGAACGTTCCCATCGCCTTGTGCAGCTCGGTGCTGATGAAGTTCAGCCACTCCTGCAGTCGCAGGCGCTCCTTGGTGCCGGACTTCGGCGCGAGCCCGGAATCGGGCTTCTGGTCGGCCATGTACTGGACGATCACCGGGCCCTCGGTAAGCAGGCTGCCATCGTCCAGGCCGAGTGCCGGGATGTAACCCTTGCCGTTCACCGCGAGGTAGGAGGCGCCGCCGTCGGCGAGCGTCTTGGTCTTCAGGTCCACTTTGTGCAGGTCGATGGCGAGACCGGCTTCGCGCGCAACGATATGCGGGGAGAGCGAGCAGGCGCCGGGGGAGTAGTAGAGCTTCATGTGCTTTTCCTCTGGTTGGATGAATCGATGATTCTTTCGAAAGCCGTGCT
>JANNXB010000123.1:0-3276 GCA_031409355.1 Betaproteobacteria bacterium
CCGCAGATGCGCGAGCGGATGATCGAGCGCGGCGGCATTCCCGACCCGCTCACGCCGCAGGCCTACGCTGATTTCATCAAGGCCGAGGTCGCCAAGTGGGGCGAGGTGGCGCGTATCGCGAAAGTCCGGCTGGACTGATGACGATGGCGAAATCCCAGCCGCGCGTGCAGGGCGAAATGATGGTCGATGCGGCCTATCGCATGCTTCGCCAGCGCATCCTCGACAACGAGTGGGCCCCCGGCCACCAGGTGCTCGAGCAGGCGCTGGCGCTGGAACTGGGCATGAGCCGCACGCCGGTGCGCGAAGCCTGCATGCGGCTGGCCAACGAGGGCCTGGTCGAAGTCGTGCCGCGCCACGGCATGCGCGTGCTGCCGGTATCGCCTTCCGACATGCGCGAGATCTACCAGATTCTCACCAGCCTGGAATCGATGGCGGCCGAATTGGTGGCGCAGGCGCGTCCGACGGCGGTCGAACTGGCGCCACTGGAAAAGGCCTCGCGCGACATGGAAAAGGCGCTCAAGCGCGACGACCTGGACGCCTGGGCCGAGGCCGACGAACGTTTCCACCGGCAGTTGATGCAGATGTGCGGCAACGCGAAGCTCGCCGCGATCGTCTTCAACTACTGGGACCGCTCGCATCGCGCCCGCATGGTGACGCTGCGGCTGCGGCCGCGGCCGGTGCACTCGACCCGCGAACACTTCGCCATCCTGCAGGCGATCCGGCGCGGCGATGCCGCCGCCGCCGGCACGCTGTTCCGCGCGCATCGCCAGCGCGCGAGTCAGGAACTGACCGACCTGCTGCAACGCCACCGGATGAGCCAATTATGAAAACCGTGTTCGACATATGCGTGCTGCCGGGCGACGGCATCGGCGTTGAAGTCATCGAGGCGACACTGCCGATCCTGGAAAAGCTGCAGCGCGGCACGGGCTTCGATCTGAGCTTCAAGCACCATCCGGCCGGAGCGCAGCACTACAAAGAGAGCGGTGAGGCGCTCCCCGAGGCGACCTTCGCGGCGGCGAAAGCGGCCGATGCGATTCTCTTCGGCGCCATGGGCTGGCCGGAGATCCGCTATCCGGACGGCACCGAGATCGCGCCGCAACTCGACTTGCGCTTCCGGCTCGAGCTGTACGCCGGCGTGCGCCCGGCGCGCGCGATCCCCGGCGTGCCGCCGGCGCTGGCCGATCCGCGCGCCAAGGACATCGATCTCGTGCTGATCCGCGAATCCACCGAGGGCTTGTTCGCCTCGCGCGGCAAAGGCGTGGTCGAAGGCGATCGCGAAGCGCGCGACACGATGGTGATCACGCGCGCCGGGTCACAGCGCGTGCATGAATTCGCTTTCCGGCTGGCCGAACGCCGCAAGCTGCGCGGCAAGCCCGGCAGCGTGACCTGTGTCGACAAGGCGAATGTGTTCGTCTCGATGGCGTTTTTCCGCAAGATCTTCGACGAAGTGGCGGCGCGCCACCCCGGCGTGGCGGCAAAGCACCACTATGTGGACGCCACCGCGCTCGATCTCGTACGCAAGCCCTGGATGTTCGATGTCATGGTCACCGAAAACATGTTCGGCGACATCCTCTCGGATCAGGCTGCGGCGCTGGTCGGCGGCATGGGCATGGCGCCCTCGGCGGACGTTGGCGATGACCATGGCCTGTTCCAGCCCTGCCATGGCTCTGCGCCGGACATCTTCGGCCAGGGCAAGGCCAATCCGACAGCGACCTTCCTTTCGGCGGCGATGATGCTCGACTGGCTCGCCGACAGATCCGGCAACGAGGCCCTCGCGAAGGCGGCGGGCAAGCTCGAGCGCGCAGTGGATGCGGTGTTTGCCTCCGGGCGCATGCGGCCCTTCGAGCTGGGCGGCAAGGATGGCACCGCCGCCATTCGCGATGCCGTGCTCTCGAACCTGTAAGCGATGGCGAGTCTTCGTGTAGCAGTTGCCGGCGCGGGCTATTTCACCCAGTTTCAGCTCGACGGCTGGAAGCGCATGCCAGGTGTGGAACTGGCGGCGATTTGCAATCGCGACCAGGCAAAGGCGCGCGCGCTGGCCGAGCGCTTCGGTATCCCCAAGGTCTATGGCGAAGTCGCCGAAATGATCGAGCGCGAGCAGCCGGAGCTGCTCGACATCGTCACTCCTCCAGTGACCCACCGCGAGTACGTCGAGTTGGCGGCGCGGCGCGGCATCGCGACCATCTGCCAGAAGCCCTTCGGCCGCACGCACGCAGAAGCGCGCGAGCTGGTGGTGATCGCCGAGGGCGCGAAAATTCCGCTGGCGGTGCACGAGAACTTTCGCTTCATGCCGCATTTCCGCGAAATGAAGCGCCTGCTCGATGCCGGGCAGATCGGCACTGTGCATTCGATCGCTTTTCGCCTGCGCCCGGGCGACGGCCAGGGCCCGCGCGCGTACCTGGAGCGGCAAGGCTACTTCCAGCAGATGCCGCGCCTGCTCGTTTTTGAGACGGCGATCCACCTGATTGATACCTTTCGCTACCTGATCGGCGAAGTGGTGGCGGTCACCGCGCGACTGCGCCGCATCAACCCCGTCATCAAGGGCGAGGACGCCGGCTACATCGTGTTCGAATTCGCCGGCGGCGCGACCGGCCTCTTCGACGGCAACCGGCTGAACGACCACGTCGCGCAGAATTCGCGCCGCACCATGGGCGAATGCTGGCTCGAAGGCTCGGACGGCGTGCTGCGCCTCGATGGCGATGCGCGCCTGTATTGGAAGCCGCACCAGCAGCCCGAGGCCGAGCATCCCTACGACAAGGGGCGCGACGACACTTTCGGCGGCGGCGCCTGTGATGCGCTGCAGGCGCACGTGCTGCGCCACTTGCGCGAGGGCGCCCCCCTGGAGAACAGCGGCGCGGACTACCTCGCCAACATGCTGATTCAGGAAGCGGTGTACGCCTCGGATGCGCAAGGACGGCGCATCGAAATTGCTCTATACAATCCCAGCTAGGACACCGGTGGATCCACTCGCGCTGAGGTGCCTGGGCCGAACCGGCCTCAGGGTCACGGCTCTCGGTTTTGGCACCGGGCCTCTTGGCGGAGCGCCGAACGATCTGCGCTTCGACTACACCGGCGATGGCGTGATGCGCTCGCACGAGGACAGCCTGCGCCGTCTTGCGGCGGACCGGGTCGACACGCTGGTGATCCACGACCTGGATCTTAAATTCCACAAGACTGAATCCGAAATAGCGCGCCGGTTTCATGAGCTGGAGGGCGGCGGAGGCTTCGCGGCTCTCTCCGGCCTGAAGTCCTCGGGAGCAATCCAGGCCATTGGCG
>JANNXB010000124.1:0-1554 GCA_031409355.1 Betaproteobacteria bacterium
GTCGCATCTTCGATCGAGCCGCCGACCAGGCCGACGCCCGCGGCGAGCCGGATCGTTTCGGCGGCGGCTTCTGGCGCATCTCCGAAGCCTTTTTCCAGATCCGCCGATACCGGCAGGTCGGTCGCCTCGACGATGGCGCGCGATTGCGCCAGCGCTTCATCGCGCGTCACCTTGCCGTCGCGCTTGCCGAGAATCCCGGCGGACGCGCCGCTGGAGGTGGCGAGCGCCTGGAAGCCGAGGCCGGCGAGCAGCCGTGCCGAGCCCGCATCCCAGGGATTCGCGATCACGAATGCGCGCGGCCCCTGGTGCAGCGCCTTGAATTGGACGGCCTTGTCGTGCTGGGAAATCGCCATGGTCACACCGCCGGTGGGTTGCGATCGAGGAAGGTACCGCGCTGGTGCCAGTACGGATAGGTCAGGGGCACGGCGCTGGCCGCATCCAGTCTGGCGATCTGCTCCGGCGCGAGTTTCCAGCCGACCGCGCCGATGTTCTGCCGGAGCTGCTCCTCATTGCGCGCGCCGATGATCAGCGTTGCCACCGAAGGCCGCTGCAGCAGCCAGTTGAGGGCTACCTGCGCGATGCTCTTGCCGCTTTCCTTCGCCACCGCGTCGAGAGCGTCGACCACCTTGTAGAGGTGCTCCTGCGGCACCTGCGGACCCTTGTCGGCGGCGATCTTGCTCTGCAAGCGGGTGACTTCCGGCATCGGCTGGCCGCGCCTGATCTTGCCTGTCAGGCGTCCCCAGCCCAGCGGGCTCCAGACCACCGTGCCCACCTTCTGATCAATTGCCAGCGGCATCAGCTCCCATTCGTAGTCTCGTCCGACGAGCGAGTAGTAGGCTTGGTGCGCGACATGGCGCGCGAGGCCGTGTCTGTCGGATGCCGCCAGCGACTTCATGAGATGCCAGCCCGAGAAATTCGAGCAGCCGATGTAGCGGATTTTCCCGGCCCGCACCATGCCGTCCAGCGTGGCGAGCGTTTCCTCCACCGGCGTCAGCGCGTCGAACCCGTGCAACTGGTAGAGGTCGATGTAATCCGTTCCCAGGCGCCGCAGGCTCGCCTCGACCGCGCGCGTCAGGTGGTGACGCGAGGAGCCCAGGTCGTTGGGTCCCGTGCCCCGCGGGAAGCTGCCCTTGGTGGAAATGAGCAGCTTGTCGCGCCGCCCCTTGACCGCCTGGCCGAGGATCTCCTCCGCCAGGCCGCCGGAATAGACGTCCGCGGAATCGAACATCGTCAGTCCCGCTTCCAGGCAGATATCCACCAGCCGCGTCGCCTCGGCGACATCGCTGCCGCCCCAGGCCTTGAAGAACTCGTTGCCCCCGCCGAACGTGCCGGTGCCCAGCGTCAACGCCGGAACTTTCAAGCCCGAAGCGCCCAGTTGCCTGTATTCCATGCGTTGCTCCCGGTGAATTGAATCCTATGCGACGACCCAGGTCTTCCACGCCAGCCACAGCTTGCGCAGCGGCGTGAGCGAGGTACGGTGGGTGAGGACCCTGAACTCGTCGCGCTCGACCTCGGCCAACGCCGCGCGCTGCAGCGCGGCCATGATCAGGCCGG
>JANNXB010000125.1:0-2882 GCA_031409355.1 Betaproteobacteria bacterium
TACACGCCGGAACTGCAGGTGATCCACGGCGTCAGCATGGAGATCAAGGACGGCGAATTCATCGTCATCCTCGGCCCCTCTGGCTGCGGCAAGTCCACGCTGCTGCGCATGGTGGCGGGGCTGGAGACGATCACCGCGGGCGAGATCGCGATTGGCGACCGGGTGGTCAACAACCTGGAACCCAAGGATCGCGACATCGCCATGGTGTTCCAGAACTACGCGCTCTATCCGCACATGACGGTGTTCGACAACATGGCCTATGGGCTTCGCATCAGGGGTCTTTCGAAGGAAGAAATTTCTGTAAGAGTCAAAAAAGCGGCCGACATTCTGGAGCTGGGCAAGTACCTCGATCGCCAGCCGCGCGCACTTTCGGGCGGCCAGCGACAGCGCGTCGCCATGGGCCGCGCCATCGTGCGTGAGCCGGCGGTGTTCCTGTTCGACGAGCCGCTCTCCAACCTGGATGCCAAGCTGCGCGTGCAGATGCGCGCCGAGCTGCAGGCCCTGCACCGGCGACTGGGCACCACCAGCCTGTTCGTGACGCACGACCAGGTCGAGGCGATGACGCTCGCCCAGCGCATGATCGTGATGAACGCCGGCCGCGCCGAGCAAATCGGCGCGCCGCTGGAGATCTACGCCAAGCCTGCCTCCACCTTCGTCGCGAGCTTCATCGGCTCGCCACCAATGAACCTGATTCCGAAGGACGGCAAGCTGCTCGGCGTGCGTCCGGAGCATCTGGAGCCTTGCGCCGCCGCCGATGCCATGCTGATCATCGACGTGGACTTGATCGAGCCGCTGGGCGCCGACATCATCGTTTATGGGCACATTGGCGATGGGGAGAGCGCGCGAGTGGCCGCGCGCCTGCCGGCGGATGCCGACGCGCGGGCGGGCAAGCTGCCGGTGCGCTACGCGCCGCGGAACGCGCACTGGTTCGATCCGGCCAGCGGCAAGCGCATCGAGGCATGACGCGCTGGCTCGTCCTGGCCTTGGCGCTGGCTGCCGCGCCCGCGGCGCTGCGCGCAGCACCTGACGGGGCTTTTGATCTGCAAGGCCATCGCGGCGCCCGCGGCCTGCTGCCGGAGAACACGTTGCCCTCCTTCCAGCGCGCGCTTGAACTGGGCGTCACCACGCTCGAACTGGACATCGCCATCACCAAGGACGGCGTCCTGGTCATCCACCACGACCCGACGCTGAACCCGGACATCACGCGCGATGCTGCCGGCAGGTTTCTCGAGCAGCGCGGGCCCGCCATCAGCACGCTCACCTGGGAACAGTTGCAGACCTATGACGTGGGGCGCATCAAGCCGGACACCGGCTATGCGCGCACGTTTTCCGAGCAGAAGGCGCTGGATGGCACGCGCATCCCGCGCCTGGCGGACCTGTTCGACCTGGTGAAGCGCTCGGGCGACGACAAGGTGCGCTTCGCCATCGAGACCAAGCTCAGGCCCGACAAGCCGGAAGAAACGGCGCTGCCGGAACCGTTCGCGCGCGCGGTGGTGGAGGAGATCCGCAAGGCGGGCATGGCCGCACGTTCCCAGATCCTGTCTTTCGACTGGCGCAGCCTGCAGGCGGTGCAGAAGATCGCGCCGGAGATCCAGACGGTGTATCTCACGGCCCAGCAGTCCTGGCTGGACAACGTCGGCGCCGGGCGTCCCGAGGGGTCGGGCTGGACCGCGGGTTTCCAGTTCCGCGACCACGGCTCGATCCCGAAGATGATCAAGGCGGCTGGCGGCAGCCACTGGTCGGTGCATTTCCGCGACCTCGACGCCGGCAAGGTGAAGGAGGCCCAGGCGCTCGGCCTCAAGGTGCTGGTGTGGACGGTGAATGAACCGGCGGAGATGGGGAAGATGCTCGGCTATGGCGTCGACGGCCTGATCACCGACCGACCCGACCTCGCGCGCAAGCTGCTGGAAGCGCGCGGCATCCGCTGGCGCTAGCGATGCGGTTCACGGCGCGGCAACTCCGGCAGGGGATGAAATGGTGGCCGCCGTTTCTCGGCGCCGGGATCCGCGTGCGCAGCCTGTCGGACGACTTCCGCGACGCGGTGGTGGAACTGAAGCTGGGGCGCCTGAACCGCAACGCCGTAGGCACCCATTTCGGCGGCAGCCTCTATGCCATGACCGACCCGTTCTTCATGATCATGCTGCTGCACAACCTCGGCGACGACTACCTGGTGTGGGACAAATCGGGCAGCATCGAGTATGTCGCGCCCGGGCGCGGCATCGTCCACGCCCGTTTCCAGCTTACCGAAGAGCGGCTTGCCGAAATCCGGGCGCAGGCCGCGGCGGGCGAGAAAGTACTGCCGGAATTCGTCATCGATGTGAAGGACGAGGCGGGTGGCATGGTGGCCCGGGTGCGGAAGATCATTTACGTGCGGCTGAAACCGAAGAGGCGTCCCTCATGAACTGGCCCTGGCCGAAAATCGTCGCCCACCGCGGCGGCGGCGCGCTCGCGCCGGAAAACACGCTGGGCGCGATCCGCCTCGGCGCCTCGATGGGCTTCAAGGCCGTCGAATTCGACGTCATGCTGGCCGGCGACGGCACGCCGGTGGTCATCCACGACGAAACGGTGGATCGCACCACGGATGGCCACGGTGAAGTGTCGAAATTGAGTTTTTCAGAACTTTCCAGATTTAAAAATAAAAATAATGAAAAGATCCCGAAATACGAGGAAGCTGTCGCGCTGTGCCTCGAGCTGGGCATCTGCGCCAACGTCGAGATCAAGCCCGCGCAGGGGCACGAGCGCAAGACCGGGGAGGTGGTGGCGCGCCTGACGAAAGAACTGTGGAAGGGCGCGCCGCTCGCGCCGCTGCTGTCGTCCTTCTCGATCGATGCGCTGGCGGCGGCGCGCTCGGTCGCGCCAGAGCTGCCGCGCGGCTACCTCGT
>JANNXB010000126.1:0-6819 GCA_031409355.1 Betaproteobacteria bacterium
CGGACGGATCTGCAGCCCCTCTTCGCCGGCGACGTGGCGCACCATTTCCAGCCGCTTTTCCGAAACCGCGCTGAACAGCTCCGCAATGCTGCCGAAGGCGAGCCGCGGCGTCGCCTTGCGCCCGGCACGCGCCTGCCGCCAGGCACGCGTGAAGGCGGCGAGCGCCGCCTGGGAACCCAGCACTTCGATCTCGATCCGGTTCATCGCCATCTTCATCTCGCCATTATCACCCACGGCATGGACGGCGCAGTTGTATTACATTATCATCCAACGTATGACAAAGACCGGCACGATGGTTTCCGTCCGGCTCGACCCGGCGCTGGCCGCTGCGCTCGAGCGCCATTGCGCGCAAACCGGCGCCACGCGCAGCCGCGTGGTGCAGCAGAGCATGGCGCAGTACCTCGTCGCGCACTCCGGCCCGACGCTCGGCCAGCTCGCGGAGGCGCTGCTGCCGCCGCTGCCGAAGCGCCGTGCGCGCCCTTCCCGAGCAGCGCCCTCGTCTCGCGCCGCGACCCCTTCACGTCAACAGCGCTTCCGGGACTACGTGCGTGACAAGCGTCATCGTTGACGCGGGTTTCCTGATCGCCCTGTTCGACGACTCCGACCCGCTGCACGCGCGCTGCCGCGCTTTCCTGCGCGATTACCGGGGGCGGTTCCTCACCACGGAAGCGGTGCTCGCCGAGTCGATGGCGCTGCTTGCCACGCGCCAGCAGTTCCGCTGCCTGGAATGGCTCGGCGACGCGGTGCGCGCCGGCCTGCTCGAAGTGGACCGCGAGCCGCTCGATTTCGGCGCGATCGAGAAGCTCGCGCGCAAGTACGCGGACCAGCCGATGGACTTCGCCGGCGCCTCGGTCGTCCTGCTCGCCGCTCGCACCGGCGTGCGCGAGATCCTGACCGCCGACCGGCGCGACTTCGCCGTCTACCGGCTCGCCGGGCGCCTGCGGTTCATCGACGTCCTGGCCAAGGATTGATCCGGCGATCAATCGGGCTCTGACCCCGATTCAGTTCAATCGCCAAAGCGCCGCATTTAGCAGCGTGGCGAACGACACCCAAGCTGCGTATGGCATCAGCAGCGCCCCGGCGGCGCGGTCGATGCGCCAGAAGACGAATGTATTGGCGAGGATCGCCACTAGCAGCGTGACGATCACGGCGAGCGCGGGGCCGATGAGGCGCGCACCGAAGAACACGAACGACCAGGAGAGGTTTAGCGCGAGCTGCACGGCGTAGGCGGTGAGCGCGAGCTGGCGCTGGGGGCCCGTAGAGCGGCGCCAGGCGCGCCAGCCGGCGATGGCGATCATCAGGTAGAGCGCGCTCCACACTGGCGCGAAGATCCAGTTGGGCGGGTTGAAGGGGGGCTTTTCGAGCGTGACGTACCAGGTGCCGACGCTGCCGGCGGTCGCCCAGCCGCCGAGGGCGGAGATCGCGGCGTTCAGGGCGATGAAGAGTGCGAGGGCGGTGTAGGTACGGGTGGGGGTCATGCAGCAAGGCGGCGGGCTAGGGTTTGGGCTTTTTCTTCACCAGGTCGGCCAGGCCTGCGAGCGGCCGATAGGTCGCGTGCTGCGTTGCAGGCGCCTTCCCTCCTCCGCCCGCCTTCGCATCGGCTTCCCTCGCGTGCTCGTTCTCGTGGCAGTAGATGCACAGCAACTCCCAGTTCGAGCCGTCGGGCGGGTTGCGGTCGTGGTTGCCGTCCTTGTGGTGCACGGTGAGTTCGCGCAGGCGCACGCCGGAGAATTCGCGCGCGCAGCGGCCGCAGATCCAGGGGAAGAGCTTTAGGGCTTGCTCGCGGTAGGCTTTTTCGCCGGTCACGCCGCTAGTTTACTTCCGGCGCGATATCGGGCTCTGACCCCGATTTGCTGACCCCGATTTGAACTACGATGGGCCGATGGAAGCACGCGCCAATCCCACGCTCCCGCCCGGCATCCCCCGCGACATCTCCCGCGAAACCATGGCCGCCCTCCCCGTGCGCAAGTACGAGGGCGAGGTGGTGATGGTGGCGACACCGAAGGAGTTCGACCGGGCCTGGGAGGATCTCGCGCGGGAAGCAGGGGTGGGATGGGATACCGAGACGCGGCCCGCGTTCAAGGTGGGCGAGTCGTACCTGCCGAGCCTGGTGCAGGCCGCGACGGGGCGGGCGGTGTACATCTTCCAGCTGGCGAAGATGGATTTTTCCATGCCGATCGGCGGGCTGTTCGCCGAGCCGACGATCGTCAAGGCCGGGATCTCGGTGGCGGACGACCTGAAGAAGCTGAAGCAGGTGTTCCCGTTCGAGGAGGCTTCGGTGCTCGACCTGGGCAAGGTGGCCAAGCACCACGGAATGAAGCAGACGGGCCTGCGCAACCTCTCGGGGATTTTCCTGGGATTCCGGGTCGCCAAGGGAAGCAAGACGACGAACTGGGCGGCGCCGAAGTTGACGGCGCAGCAGATCAATTACGCGGCGACGGATGCCTGGGCTTGCAGGGAGTTGTATTTGAAGTTCAGGGAGTTGGGGATGGTCTAGGCGGGCGCTTGCCATGCATGAGCTATGCGCATAAGCTATGCGCATTCGTACGTACGGAGCCGTCATGACCGCTACCGCTGCCCGCCGTCGCAAGAAGGCCACCAATCTGAGCGTCGACGAGGGACTGCTCGAGCACGCCCGCCGCCTCAAGCTGAATCTGTCGCAGGTGCTGGAGGCCGGGCTGGCCGACGCGATCCGCCGGCAGGAGGGCGAGGCATGGCTGAAGAAAAACCGCGCCGCGCTCGAAGCCTACAACGACCATGTCGAAAAGCACGGCGTCTTCAGCGACGGTTTGCGCTCGTTCTGATGGCGCAGTTCGATGTCTACCGCAATCCGAACACCGCTACGCGCACGCGGATTCCGTATCTGCTCGACGTTCAATCCAGCCTGCTGGACAGTCTCACGACGCGGATCGTGGTGCCCCTGTGCAAGCCTGAAGTGCTCTCGGGTAAACCGGCGGAGCGCCTGAATCCTGCATTCGAGATCGAAGGCCGGAAGCTGCTAATGCTTACGCCGGAGCTTGCTGGCGTATCCCGCAAGGCCCTTGGCGAGCCAGTAGCCAACCTTTCCGCCGAGCGCGCGGCGATCATTGCGGCGCTTGACCTTGCGATTACCGGGATCTGATCAATCGGGCTCTGACCCCGATTTCCAGTAGTCGCTGTACTTCTTCATGCTGCCGCGCACTTTGTCGGCGGGATACTTCAGGGCGTTCTTTTCGATTTTCCGCGCGGCGGCGGCGAGGAGGTCCACGTCGAGCTTGTCGGCGAGGCGCACGAGGTAGACGAGCACGTCGGCCATTTCGTCGCGAACCTGGGCGAGTTTCTCCGGCGGCAGCTTGCGCGACTGCTCCTCGGTGAGCCACTGGAAGTGCTCCATCAGCTCGGAGGCTTCGATGCTCAATGCCATCGAAAGATTCTTGGGTGAATGGAATTGATCCCAATCCCGTTCAGCGACGAACTTGCGCAAGGTGTCTCGAAGGGCGTTCATTCAAAACCTCTAAAAGAAAAATCAGGCCTGCCAGACAGCATAACCCTGCTCCTGCAGCGCGATGGCGAGTTCGACTTCCATGTCGCGAGCGGCGTTGTAGGGCATGGGGTTGGCGTAGGCGTAGAGGCCGGGCAAGAGGCGCAGGCCGTAGCGCTGGACGTAGCTGTTGGCGCGGATGCCGGCCTTGTGCTTCTCGAAGCGCTTCTCGGGCGTGAGGCCGGTGCAGCCGACGTAGACGCAGGGCTTGAGCATGTCGCGGTTCGGGTTGGCCTCCCGAAAGCGCGTGTGGTTCAGCACCCGGCCGTCGAGCTCGATGACGTAGACGTTGTGGTGGGCGCGCGGCGTGCGGGCAACGCGGGGCTTTAGGGGCTTCTTCTTCTTTTTCACTTCTTCTTCAGCGCGGCAGCTCTCTCGCGGTAAGTGCGCGCCGCGTCGGGCAGGCCGAGGCCGGCGGCGGCCTCCGCGAGCAGGGTGTAGCTCTCGCCGTCCAGGTAGCCGACGTTCATGACCGACACGGCGAGGTCGCGCCAGGCCTTTTTGCCCTGCATCTCCTTCCAGTCGCCCTTGTGGCGGGCGTAGGAGAAGGCGCAGGGGACGCCGCAATCGAACACCACCTCGCCGCGCTTGAATTTCTCGAAGGACGCGGCAACGAAGGTCATGGTGTCGGGCTCTGTGGGGGCCTTGCCGGCCTTCGCCATCTGGTAGAGCGGATCCACCTTGGATACCAGCGCCGACAGGTTCTGGATGCGCGTCTCGTGCGAGGGATGGGTGGAGATGAATTCGGGCACGCCGGAGCCGTCGCTCTTGTGCATTTTCTGCCACAGGCTGACGGCGGCGCGCGGGTCGAAGCCGGCGCGCGCGGCGAGCTCGATGCCGATCTGGTCGGCCTCGTTCTCGGCTTCGCGGCTGTTGGGCAGCGTCACGGCCAGGGCCGCGGCGCCGGACATGGCGTCCGCATTGCGCGCGAAGCCGCCCGGGTCGTTGCGCGAAAGGAGCGCCGCGACGGCCAGCGCGCCGAGCTGCGTGCTCAGGCCGACCGACATCTTCTCGCGCGTGTGGCTGGCGAGCGCGTGGCCGATCTCGTGCCCCATGACGGCGGCGATCTCCTCGTCGGTAGCCTTCAACTTGTCCCAGAAGCCGGTGTAGATGGCCATCTTGCCGCCGGCCATGCAGAAGGCGTTTACCGTCTTCGGCTCCTGGATCACCTGCACTTCCCACTTCCAGGACGCCGCATCCGGCCGGAAGCGCACCGCCTGGGCGATCAGGCGGTCGGTGATTTCCTTGACGCGCAGCGCACGCGGCGTGTCTTTCTCGATCTTGCCCTTCTGCGCCAGGCCGCCGACCATGCGGCTGTAGGCCGAAGCCGAGCCGCTGATGGCGCTCTGCTCCGACACCATCATCAACTGGCTGCGGCCGGTGATGGTGTTGGTGGCGCAGCCCGACGCGAGGACTGCAAGTAACAGCCAGAAAAAACGCATGCCGCTCTCCCCAAAACAGCCGGAATATTACTCCTCCGGACCTGCCCGTTACGGGATGGAGAACTTGCGGGGATTGAGGATGCGGAAGGGCTTGGTGCGGCGCGCGAGTTCGAGGAGCTTGTGGTCCTTGGTGATGAGGACGTCGGCGCGCGCGGCGAGCGCGAGTTCTAGGAACTTCTGGTCGTCGGGGTCGGCGCAGCGCGGCAGGAGCTTGCGTTCGGCTGCGGGCGCCGGCGCGTCGATGCGCTGCGCGATGCGGCGGCACTCGGCGAGGCAGGCGGCCTGCGCGGCCGCGTCCAGCGTGTGCCGGGCGAGGTCGTAGGCGAGCACGCGCTCGAGTTCGGCTTCACAGCCGGCGTCGATGAAGATCTCGGCGCGGCGTTCTTCCACGGCAAGCTTCAGGTAGGAAATGCCTGAATCGTGAAACACCAACCAGTCGAGCCAGATGTTGGTGTCGAGGATGACGCGCTTGACCGGCATTTCGATATTTTCCTAGCTATTTCCTGTATTTACACGTAAAGTGCGCCCCCTCGCAGTTCGATGTCCCCGGCAAGCTCCCTCAGGTTTGGCAGCGATAACCGGCCAACCTAAGGATGTTCATGAGCTTCACCACGCTCGGCCTCGACCCGTCCCTTCTCGCAACGCTGGCGACGCTCGGCTATACCGAGCCCACGCCGGTGCAGCGCGAAGCGATTCCCGCCGCGATAGCCGGCGGCGACCTGCTGGTGTCCTCGCAAACCGGTTCCGGCAAGACGGCGGCCTTCCTGCTGCCCGCGCTGCAGCGCCTGTACAAGCCCTCCACCCTTTCGGGCATCGGCCCGCGCGTGCTGGTGCTGACGCCGACGCGCGAACTCGCGCTGCAGGTGCAGAAAGCCTGCCACGGCTACGGCAGCACCCAGCGCATGCGCACCGCGAGCCTGGTGGGCGGCATGCCCTACGGGTTGCAGCTAAAGCTGCTCTCGCGCCCGGTGGACATCGTCATCGCCACGCCGGGACGCCTCAAGGACCACATGGACCGGCG
Source organism: Betaproteobacteria bacterium (assembly GCA_031409355.1). Classification (GTDB taxonomy): domain Bacteria; phylum Pseudomonadota; class Gammaproteobacteria; order Burkholderiales; family SG8-39; genus RBG-16-66-20. The sequence goes on from JANNXB010000126.1 coordinate 5,984, forward strand.
CAGCGTGAACCTCGGCCGCGTCGAACTGCTGGTGCTGGACGAAGCCGACCGCATGCTCGACATGGGCTTCCAGGAGGAGATCGACGCCATCGTGGCGAAGATCCCGAAGGAGCGCCAGACGCTGCTGTTCTCGGCGACGCTGGAAGGCATCGTCGGCCACCTAGCGCAGCGCGTCACCCGCAACCCGCAGCGCATCACCATCGCGCGCGTCGCCGAAACCCGGCCGGACATCACGCAGCACGCGCTGGTCGCCGACAACCACGCACATAAAGTACGCATGCTGGATACCCTGCTGCGCGAAGAGGAAGTGGACCAGACGCTGGTCTTCACCGCCACCAAGCGCGCCGCGGAAGACCTGTCAGGCGAACTGCTCGGCAAGGGTTTCGACGTGGGCGCGCTGCACGGCGACATGCGCCAGCGCGAGCGCAGCCAGATGCTGCAGCGCCTGCGCGACGGCAAGATGAAGGTGCTGGTGGCGACCGATGTCGCCGCCCGCGGCATCGACGTGCCGGGCATCAACCTGGTGGTGAACTACGACGCGCCGCGCCAGGCCGAGGACTACGTGCACCGCATCGGCCGCACCGGCCGCGCCGGGCGCGCGGGCGTCGCGGTAACGTTCCTCGGCGCGCAGGACCGCCACCTGGTGCGCCAGATCGAGCGCTTCACGGGCAACGTGGTGAGCATGATGGTGATCCCGGGACTGGAGCCGAAAACGGGCGGGTCAAGACCTAGCGGCTCGCGTCCCACAGGCCGCGGCGCTTCGCCTTCGCATGCTCCTCGAGGAGCAGCAGGCGCCGGGAACGGGCGCGGGCCTTCTCACCGCCGGGGATATTGAC
>JANNXB010000127.1:0-15944 GCA_031409355.1 Betaproteobacteria bacterium
TTAGCGCAGCATCGCGAGCACGCGCTCGCGGTTGGGCTCGAGGATCACGCCCTTTTCGCACACGATCCCGCTGATGAGATCGGCGGGCGTCACGTCAAACGCCGGATTGCGCACCTTCACGCCTTCCGGCGCCCAGCGCACGCCGCGGTAGCCGGTCACTTCCTGCCCCGGGCGTTCCTCGATCTCGATCGCCGAACCATCAGCGGTTTTCGGGTCGAAGGTCGAAGTCGGGGCCGCGACATAGAAGGGCAGGCCATGCCGGCGCGCGAGCACCGCGACCATGTAGGTGCCGATCTTGTTGGCGGCATCGCCGTTGGCGGCGATGCGATCGGCGCCGACGATGGCGACGTCCACCTCGCCCTTGCTCATCAGGTGACCGGCCATGTTGTCGGTGATCAGCGTGCAGGGGATGCCTTCCTGCACGCATTCCCAGGCGGTGAGGCGCGCGCCCTGCAGGTAGGGGCGGGTTTCGCAGGCGATGACCGTGATCGTCTTGTCCCGTTCGAAAGCAGTTCGAACGACACCCAGCGCGGTGCCGTGCCCGCTGGTGGCGAGCGCGCCGGTGTTGCAATAGGTCAGGATCCGCGCGCCCTTGGGCATCAGTGCCACGCCATGCGCGCCCATGGCGCGATTGGCAGCGAGGTCTTCGTCGAAGATCGCGACCGCTTCGATTTCCGGGTTCCTGGCGATTTTCATTCGTTCAAGCGCCCAGAACAGATTGACGGCCGTGGGGCGGCTTGCCGCAAGCAATTCAAAAGCTTTGTCGGAAGAAGAGCCCAGAACAACCCCAAAAGCCGCAGCACAGCCTATCGCCGGCGCGCCCCTGACCACCATGTCGCGAATCGCTGTCGCGACATCGGCAGCGGTCTTGCACGTGACATAGACGCTCTGGTCGGGCAACAAGCGCTGGTCGAGCAACTCGAGCCGGTCGCCTTTCCAGCGAATGGGTTCTATCACGCTGGCGTGATCCTGTTATCCACTCAGACCACGCGTTCGTTGCCGCCGTCGACCGGAACCTGCGCGGCCGTGGTCTTGGCGAACAGCGGGCCGCACATCTCTGCCGCTAGTTCCGCCACATCCTTCGACGACACTTCGGTCTTGAGGAGGTTGTTCTTCCTGTACTGTTCCACGGTCAGGTTGTAGGCCCTGGCGCGCGAAGCGAGCACCTCGTCGGTCCACAATGCGGTGTCGTAGACCGCATTCGGGTGGATGCTGTTGATGCGGATGCCGTCCTTGCCCCATTCGAGCGCCGTGACGCGCGCGAGCTGGTTCATGGCCGCCTTCGAGGCCGAGTACGCGCCGGCGCCGGGGCCGGGCGCAGGGACGTTCTTCGAGCCGATCACCACGATCCGGCCGCCGCGCGGCGCGAGCTTTAGCAGTGCATGGCAGGCCTGCATCACCAGCAGGTTCGCCTCGACGTTGACCGTCATCGCCTTGCGCCACATCTCGCTGCCGATGTCCTGCACCGCCTCGGACTTGGGAAAGATGCCTGCGTTCAGGATCAGCATGTCGACGCCACCGAAATGTTTGACGGCTTTGTCGATTGCTTTTTCCAGTTCCTTTTTGTTTGATAAATCACAAACCAAGCCGAGAAAGTCCGCTCTCTTCCGCACGGTCTCGATCGCGGGACTCAAGTCCAAACCCACTACTGCAGCACCGCGTTTGAGCAGCGCTTCGGCGCAGGCCTTGCCGATGCCCGAGGCGGCGCCGGTGACGATGGCGATTTCGCCGGCGAAGGCGGGCGGGGTGCCGGCCTTCTTCAGCTTGGCCTGCTCCAGGTCCCAGTATTCGATGTCGAAAGTGTGGCGGTCGTCCAGCGCCTTCCAGCCGCCGAGGGCCTCGGCGCGCAGGATCACCTCGATGGTGTGCTCGTAGAGGTCCTCGACAATGCCGACATCCTTCGCGGTCCGGCCGAAGGCGGCAAGGCCCAACTCCTTGTCTAGCGCCATGCGCGGCGCCGGATCGAGCATGGTCTTGCGTTCCTTGGCGGCCTTTTCGTTCCTGTCGAAGTATTTCTTATACGAAGAAATGAATTCAGACACATTCCTTCCCAGCATCGGCAGCGGTTTGGTGCGGATGACGTGATCCGGCGTGGCCGGTCCGCCCTGCGAGATGCGCGCCACGTCCGGATGGTGCGCAAAGCCGAGGAAGTTCGGCGCATCGTTGCAGCGGCAGAGCATCGGGAACCCCGCGGCCCTGGAGACGTCGTTGCGCAGTTTCGCCGCATCCTCGCGCTTGAACGCCGAGGCCGCCGCCGGCGGCGGACCGACGCTCCATGCCTTCTGCGCCGCCAGGTACTTCTCCGCCATGGAAACGAGCTCGATCATCAGCCCGTAGGATTCCTTCGCGTCCTCGGCGAAGGAAAACACGCCGTGCGACAGCAGCATCATGCCGACGGTGTTCCTGGTTTTCTGCTTCGGAAACTCGCGCGCACAGTAGGCCGCCAGGTCGAAGCCAGCCATGATGTACGGGATCACCACCACCTTGTCGCCGTAGATGTCGCGGATCCGCTTCTCGCCGTCGGGCGAGTTCGAGACCGACAGGACCGCGTCGGCATGCGTGTGGTCGACATATTTGTGCGGCAGGAGGGCGTGCAGGATGGTTTCCACCGACGGCGCCGGAGCTCCGGCTCGCAGGACATGCGTCGCCAGCTCGTTCACCATCTGCGGGTCGGACAGCGCAGGCAGCGAAGCCAGCCGGCGCACGTAGTCGAGCTTCACCGGCGCGAAGCCCGCCGGTTCGATGGTCTCGAGGTCCCAGCCGCTGCCCTTGACGTAGAGGATCTCTTCCTTTTCGCCGAACAGGTTGTCCTCTGCAATCTTCACCGAGGTGTTTCCGCCGCCGTGCAGCACCAGGGACTTGTCGCGGCCGAGCAGGCGCGAGGTATAGACGCGCAAGCCGAGCGGGCCGCTGAATTTCCCGGCTTCGGCATCATTCCAGAGACTTTTCATGGGCGCGGATTATACTTTCGGATGATGGCCAGGGTAGAACTCATGACCTGGGACAAGGCGCAGCCGGTTGCCGGTCCCTTGCGTTTCGCCATCTTCGTTGGCGAACAGAACGTGCCTGCCGGCATCGAACTGGACGACCTCGACGCAAGCTGCACCCATGCTGTTGCCTATGATGCGGACGGCAAGGCCATCGGCACCGGGCGCCTGCTGCCCGACGGCCACATCGGCCGCATGGCGGTGGTGGTGGAATGGCGCCGCCGCGGCGTCGGCGCGGAGATCCTTGCTGCGCTGATCGAGGAGGCCCGCAAGAGCGGCCACGCGGAAGTGCTCCTCTCCGCCCAGCTGCAGGCAGCCGAGTTCTATCGCGAGCATGGTTTCACAGCCGAAGGCAAGGTCTACGAAGAAGCCGGCATCCTGCACCAGAAGATGCGCAAAAAGCTCTAGGCGGCCGTCGGAAATTCGAAGCGCAGCGTGCTGCTGTCCGCGCCGGACAGATCGAAAGCCCTTTCCGCCACCTGCCTCCTGCCGTCCCGCTGCGCCAGCAGTACCGTCGAGCAGCGCGTACCGTACTCCGGCGCCACGATCTTCGCGGTGGCGAGCAGCGAGAACATCGGCTCGATTGCCACCGCGGTACCCTTGAACCGTTCCTTCACGTCCATCACCTCGGGCGTATCGAGCAGCAGGTTGCCCAGTGCGTAGAAGCCTGGTTCCAGCTTCCGCGATCCGCCGTCGCGGTTCGACAGCCACCAGAGCTCCTTGCCGTCAGAAACCAGCAGGTTGAAACCGCTGTAGCTGCTCTTGGATTTTTCCGTTTCTTCCACGAATGCTTCTGAATTACCCAAAAGGAAACGCGTAACCAGAGCGCCCCTGGATTCCTTTGCGTTCACGTCTTTGCCACCCCGGTAATTGGTAACCGCGGCGAAGCGCCCCGAACGCGACACGCCCATCCAGGTGCCCTTGGCTTGCAGGTCGCGCCCTGCAAGGATGCCCGGCTGGTCTTTCCAGAATCCCGCGCGCTCGGCGGGACGGGCGTGGAGTTCGTCGCGGTTGGCGGCGACGACGAGAGGATATTCAGCGTGCTGCTGCCACGCGACCAATATCAGGCACATGAAGGATCAGATGCCACGAATCGTTCAGTCTTGCGTTCCAGGCCGAGCTTCGCCGACTCGCGCTCGAGCACGGCTTCGAACGCAGCTTCGTTTGCCACGCTTTCGTAGACTTCCATGTACGTCGCGGAGCCGTCGCTGCGGCGCATCCAGCGGCCTTGGACGCTGCATTGTTTTTGAATTTTTTCGAAAAGATTCTCTATTTCAATTCGAAGCGTCGTCAGCCGCGCCGCCTCCACGCGGTAATAGACGTAGTAATTCGTCACCGGGAGTAGGGCAGGGGCAGGACCTCGAGCGCGGCGGACTGGGGTGTGGCCCGGACCGGCGATTTCGCCTCGATGGTGGCGACCGGCAGCACGGCCAGTGCCTCGCCGCCGGCGGCGTTGACGATCGTGCCGCTCGACTGGCCCGGCGCGTCATCACTGAAGATGTCCTGTCCCAGTTGCAGCGCCTCGCCGCGCAGCCGCACCATGCGCCGCTTCACCGCGCCGCGATACTGAGCGCGCGCGACGATCTCCTGGCCCGGGTAGCAGCCCTTCTTGAAATCCACGCCGCCCGAGAGTTCCAGGTTCACCATCTGCGGCACGAACTGGTCCTGGGTGGCCTGCGCGATCAGCGGCCGGCCGGCGCGGATCTCGGCGAGCGCCCAGTCTTCCGCGGCAGCGTCGGGCTTGTAGCTGCTGGAATTCTGTTCCGGCACCAGCAACAAGGTCCGGTCCGCTTCGACGCGCACCGTGATCACGCCGTCGATCTCACTCACGGAGAGCGGATTGCCGTCGCCCGGCCCCCATTGCCCGAACTGCGCCCACTGCGCGGTCGCATCGGTGATCTTGAGCTTGGAGCGCAGGACAAACATCGACAGGCGCTTCACCACGAAGGGCACCAGGTCGCGCGAGAGCTGCAGCAGGAAGCCGCCGGGGAAAGGCACGACGAGGAACGTCGCCAGCAGGCGTCCTTTGGCCGAGCACCAGCCGGCATAGCGGGCCGCCCCGGGCGCCAGGTTCTCGATATCGTTGGTGAGCTGCGCGTGCAGGAACGCGCGCGCGTCCTCGCCCGTCACCTGCAGCAGCCCGTACTGGTCCAGCTTCGCGACGTGTGTGGTACTCATGAACTGCGCGTGCCCACAGTAGAATGAGATGAATTTTATTCGCTTCCGTTGCTCAAAACCCTCTTCGCCCTAGTGGTTGTCAGCCTGCTCGCCGCAGCCGGGTATTGCGGCTGGTATGTGGTGACGCCCCTGGCCGTAAGCAAGCTGCCGGCCGAATTCGAGATCGCGTCAGGCCTGCGCCTGCGCGGCGCCGCCCAGCGCATCGACGAGGCCGGCGTCGCCATCGGCCGCCTGCAGTTCGAGCTGCTGGCAAGGGCTCTTGGACGCGCCCAGGACGTCAAGGCGGGTAGCTATGAACTCCTGGCCGCCCCCACGCCGCTGGAACTCCTCGACAAGCTGACGCGCGGCGACGTGACGCAGGCCGAGGTGCGCTTCATCGAAGGCTGGACCTACCGCCAGCTGCGCGCGGCGCTGGACGCGAATCTTTTCGTGCGCCACGACGCCCAGGGCCTGAACGAGGCGCAGCTGCTGCAGAAAATCGGCGCGAAAGAGACGCTGGCCGAAGGCCTGTTCTTTCCCGACACCTACCTGTTCGCCAAAGGCACCAGCGACCTGCACGTGCTGAAGCGCGCCTACCAGGCGATGCAGCGCCATCTGGCGCGCGAATGGGAGACGCGCGAGCCGTCCACGCCCTACAAGACGCCCTATGAAGCCTTGATCATGGCCTCGATCATTGAAAAGGAAACCGGCCGCGCCGCCGAACGCGACACGATCGGCGGCGCCCTCGTCAACCGCCTGCGCATCGGCATGCTGCTGCAGGTCGACCCGAGCGTGATCTACGGCCTGGGCGAGGCGTTCAACGGCAATCTCAGGAAAATCCACCTGCTGACCGACGGGCCGTACAACACCTACACGCGTCCCGGCCTGCCGCCGACGCCGATCGCCGCGGCCGGGTTGGGTTCGCTGCGCGCGGCGCTGCGCCCGGCGAAGACCAGTGCGTTGTACTACGTCGCGCGCGGCGACGGCTCAAGCGAGTTCTCGCGCACGCTCGATGAGCACAATCGCGCCGTGCGAAAATACCAGTTGAATGGGCGTTAATCAGCGCGGCAAATTCATCACGCTCGAAGGCGTCGACGGCGCCGGCAAGTCCACGCACATTCCCTGGATCGCGGAGCAGCTGCGCCAGGGCGGCGAAAAGGGGAAGCGCGACGTCATCGTGACGCGCGAGCCCGGCGGTACGCCGCTGGCGGAAAAGCTGCGTGCACTGGTCCTCTCCGAACCGATGGATCCGCTGGGCGAAACCCTGCTCATGCTTGCGGCGCGTGCCGACCACGTGCAGCACGTCATCCGGCCAGCGCTAGAGCGCGGTGCTTGGGTGGTCTGCGACCGTTTTACCGATGCCACGACGGCTTATCAAGGCGGCGGCAAAGGCGTTTCCGTGGATCTGATCCGGCGCCTGTCCGAGGCCGCCCATCCCGGCCTGATGCCCGACCAGACGCTGGTCTTCGACTGCCCCTATGACGTCAGCCGCAGCCGGCTGGGAGCTTCCGGCCGCAAACTGGACCGCTTCGAGGCCGAGGAGCGGGGCTTCTTCGACCGGGTACGCAAGGCTTACCAGGACTTGGCCGTGGCCGAGCCGGGGAGGGTGAAGATCATCGACGGATCGAAGGCCGAAACTGAAGTTAAGGTACAAGTAAATGAGTATCTTATAAGGTCATGATTAATAATATTTACGACTTGCAGAAAGAGACCTGGATGGAACTGGTCTCCAAGCTGGAAAGGCTGCCTCATGCGCTCCTGCTGCACGGGGCTCCCGGGGTAGGAAAACTCGCCCTGGCGGAGCGCTTCGCGCAGTTCCTGCTCTGCGAGAAAAAGGGGCAGGGCAGCACCCCCTGCGGCGCCTGCGAAGCCTGCCGCTGGTTCGCGGCCGGAAGCCACCCCGATGCTCGCCTCGTCGAGCCCGAAGCCACCGCCCTTGCCCTAGGCCGTCCGGCGACGGTGGCGGAGGAGGGCGAAGAGGAAAAGAAGGACAAGAAAAAGCCCAGCCTCCAGATCAAGATCGAACAGACACGCGGCCTGGCGAACTTCCTCAACCTCGCTTCGCACCGGGGCGGACGGCGGATCGCCATCGTCCATCCGGCCGAAGACATGAATACCGCCACCGCGAACTCGCTGCTCAAGGGCCTCGAAGAGCCGCCAGCGGGCGCGATGTTCATCCTCGTTTCGCACCGGCCCGCGAGCCTGCTGCCGACGATACGCAGCCGATGCGTGCCGGTTCCGGTCCCGCTTCCAGAGGCCAAGGCCAGTGCGGCCTGGCTAAGCACGCAGGGCGTAAAGAACCCCGAGCGCTGGCTCGCCTTCGCCGGCGGCGCTCCGCTGCGGGCGCTCGACTACGCGTCCGGCGAGCGCGGCGAGGCGATCGAGCGCGTCCTCAAGGCGATCGCCAGCGGCAACCACGCCGCGCTGGGAGAAGTTAAGAGCCGGGAAGAACTGGAACCGCTGGCCGAGGTCCTACAGAAGATGGCACTCGATCGCGCGTTCGGTTCCCTCGCCGGATGCACCAAGTACGGCGGCAGCGCGGCCCCGGGCAACGGCAAGGCGTGGCTCGCTTTCGCGCGCGCCATGGGACGCCACCGGGCCCTGACCAGCCATCCGCTCAACCCCAAACTGTTCGCCGCAGAAATGCTGGCGGGAATGCCAAAGGCCTGATGTGACCTCGAATCGACTATTCGCACCGCTGACAGCCGTCCTTATCGCGCTTGCGCCGTCGCTGTGCGCCGGGCAGTCCTTCGAGAAAATCCTCTGGGCCGCGGGCAAAGGCGACGTCCAGACCGTCGGCACGCTCCTGAACCAGGGGCTCGATCCGAACACCGCCGATTCCGAAGGCCATACGCTCCTGATGCTTGCCGCGCGCAATGGTCATCACGAGTTGATTTCGTTCCTCATCAGTCACAAGGCCAACATCAACCTGCGCAGCCCGCATGGCGACACCGCCTTGATGGCCGCCAGCCTCAAAGGCCACCTGGAAGCCGTGAAAGTCCTTCTCGCGAACGGCGCCGAGCTCAATCCGAGCGGCTGGACCCCGTTGCATTACGCCGCCTTCGAAGGCCGCCCAGAGGTCATCAAATACCTGCTCGACAAGCGGGCAGACAAGAACAAGCTCGCTCCAAACGGCTATACCGCCCTGATGCTCGCCACCCGCAACGGCCACGCCGCTGCTGCCCGTGAGTTGTTATTCGCAGATGCCGACTACGCCGTCCGCGGCCCCAAGGGCGAGACCGCACTCGCCATCGCCAAAGAAAAGGCCCTGAAGGAAGTGGAAGCCCTGTTAGTCCGGGCGGGGGCCGTTGAGTAGGTAAGTCTCTGTAGTACTAGTAGAACCAGCTTAATCTTATACTTTACATAATGCTGATTGTGCTCGACTCGCCAATGCTAATTCGAGTAGTTCAGAAAGCTGTTGCAGCCCAACTAAGCACGAAGCTTAGTTCAGACGGTCCGTCGGTATTACCGGAAATCGAGCGACGGGAATGCCCTCGTCCACCAACGCATCGTGCTCTTCCTGGGTGGCCTGGCCGCGAATGGCGCGGCCGGGGGATTCTTGGTAGTAGATCTTGCGGGCTTCTTCGGGGAATTTCTTGCCGACGTCTTCGGACTTGGTGAGGATTTCGTCGAGCATCCTTGAATAGAGGATCTGGGCGACGGCGAAGGGGTCTTTGCCTTCCATCTCGGGCGTTTTCTGGGAGGGGACGGGAAGCTGCTTCGGTTCCTGGGCGCCCATGTTGAGGCGCGGGGCGGAGAGGCCCTTCTGGATGGCGGTGTCGCCGCAGGTCGGGCAGGACAGCAGGCCGCGCTTCTTTTGCGAGGCGAAGTCCTTGGCCGAACCGAACCAGCCCTCGAAGCGGTGGCCGTCTTTGCAGTGAAGATCAAATACGATCATGGAAGCTTGATTCTACACGGTAATATCCGGTCTTCTGTTGGAGCCCGCACGGATGATTGCCGACCGCATCGAGGGAAAATGGATCGACCTGTTCGCGGATGTTTTCGCGCGCTGCAAGGTCGCTTCGGGAGATGTATGCGCGGTGCTTTCGGAGTCGCAATCGCGCGCGCTGAACGTGCAGCTCGCTGAGCTGGCGCTGATGCGGCTCGGCGCCCGGCCGTTTCATGTGGTGGTGCCGACGCCACGCCAGACGGCGCCGGTGGCGATCCGATCGACGGGCGCATCGGTGGCGCTGCAGAACCTGGGACCCGCGATCGGCGCGCTGGCGGGTTCGGTGTTCGTCGCTGACTGCACGCTGGAAGGCCTGATGCACGCCGCCGAGCTGCCGCAGATCCTCAAGGGCGGCGCGCGGGTGCTGTACATCTCGAACGAGCACCCCGACGTGCTGGAGCGCCTGGCGCCCTCCCCTGACGACGAGCAGAAGGTGAGGGCGGGCATGCGCCTGATGCGAGAGGCGAAGGCGATGAAGGTCACCTCCCCCGCCGGCACGAAGCTGGAGATCCGGATCGAAGGGGCGCGCGTGGGCGGCGTCTGGGGCTATACGGAGAAGCCAGGCACGCTATCGCACTGGCCGGGGGGACTGTGCCTCGGCTTTCCGAAGGCCGGCAGCGTCAACGGCACGCTGGTGATGGCGCCGGGCGACATGAATCTCACGTTCAAGCGCTACATCGAGTCGCCGGTTCGGCTGACGATCGAGAACGACTACGTGACGAAGATCGACGGCGAATCGCTGGATGCGGAACTGATGCGCGACTATTTCGCCGCCTGGGGCGATCGCGAGGCCTACGCGGTGTCGCACGTGGGCTGGGGCATGAACACGCGCGCGCGCTGGGATGCACTCATGCTGTACGACAAGCGCGACGTCAATGGCACGGAGCAGCGCGCCTTCGCAGGAAATTTCCTCTACTCGACCGGCGCGAATGAGGTCGCGGGCCGGCATACGCTCGGACACTTCGATTTACCGTTCCGCCATTGCACCGTCGAACTGGATGGCAAAGCGGTGGTGAAAGACGGAAAGCTCACGGCATGACTCCGTTGGTTTTCCTTCACGGCGTGGGCGGCGGGCATCACGCCTGGGAAGCGCAACTACCCTACTTCAGCAGCCTCGGCTATCCGTCGCACGCCTGGGACCAGCCGGGCTACGGCCACAGTCCGATCGTCGAGCCCTACGACCTGGAGCAGGTCAGCGCGTCGCTTGCGCGCCTGATCGAGTCGCTCGCCGAAGGCGAACCGGTGGTGCTGATCGGGCACAGCATGGGCGGCCTGGTCGCGCAGGAAACCTACGTGCGGCACCCGAAGCTGGTCAAGGCGCTGGCGCTGTGCTTCACCAGCCCGGCCTTCGCCGGCGGCAATAGCGAGTTCACGAAGCAGTTCATCGCCGCGCGCATCGAACCGCTCGACCAGGGCCAGACCATGGCGCAGATCGCCGCGCGCCTGATTCCGACCATGGGCAGCAATTCGAAGCTCGCGGAACAGATCATGGCGGGCGTGCCGCCCGACACCTACCGCAAGGCGGTCAGGCTGCTGACGACCTTCGACCGGCGCAAGGAATTGGCGGACATCAAGGTGCCGACGCTCCTCGTCGCCGGGTCGGAGGACAAGACCGCGCCGCCCGCGGTGATGGAAAAGATGGCAAGCAAGATCCCCGGCGCCGAGTACGTGCTGCTGCGGGACTGCGGCCACCTCGGGCCGATGGACCAGCCGGAGGCCTTCAACGACGCCCTGCTCTACTTCCTCAGGAACCACGCCCTGTGATCGATCCACGTTATTCCGTGACGGGTTCCGGGTTCAATCTAAGTAAAAAGCAGGAGGACTTGATCGCGCTCGCCGACTCGGTCGGCCCGGCCTTCGCCAAACGCGCGGCGAAGTACGACGCCGAGGCGAGCTTCCCGTTCGAGAACTACGCCGACTTGAAGCAGGCGGGCCTTCTCGGCCTGTGCGTGCCGGAGAAGTTCGGCGGCAAGGGCGCGGACCTGCGCACCTACGCGCTGGTGTCGGCGACGCTCGGCAAGTACTGCGGCGCGACGGCCCTCACCTTCAACATGCACGCCTGCTCGATGCTGTGGCCGGGATTGCTCGCCGACGACCTGGACATGAGCGCCGGGCAGAAGCGGGAACATGAGCGCTACCGCGCCCTGCACTTCAATCGCGTGGTGAAGGACGGCGCGATCTACGCGCAGCCATTTTCGGAGGGTAGCGCCGCCGCGGCCGGCAAGGCGCCGTTCGGAACCCTCGCCGCCAAGGTGGACGGCGGTTGGCGCATCAATGGCAGGAAAATCTTTGCCTCGCTCTCCGGCGCCGCGCATTTCTACGGCGTGCTGTGCACCGAAGACAAGCCGGGCAGCTCCATGAAGGACACGCTCTACATTGCAGTGCCGGCCGATATACCGGGATTCACCATCACAGGCGACTGGGATCCGCTGGGCATGCGCGGCACCGTGTCGCGCACGCTCGTGTTTAAGGATGTATTCGTGCCCGACGACGCGCAGATGATGCCGCGCGGCCTGTACTTCCAGGCGGCGGGCCGCTGGCCGCACATGTTCACCACGCTGTCGCCGACATACATGGGAATCGCAATCGCGGCCTGTGAATTCACGGTGAAGTACCTGCGCGGCGAAGTCGAGGGCATGCCGCCGGTGAAGCGGCGCATGTACCCGACCAAGCAGATCGCGGTGGCGGAGATGTGGGTCAAGCTGGAACAGACGCGCGCCCTCTTCCTGCGCATGCTGGACGACGCGCGCGTGGACCCGCCTAAGGACGCGCGCCTGCGCGCCTACGCGACGCAGTTCACCATCATGGAGAACGCCAACGCGCTGTGCGCCCTGGCGATCCGCACCTGCGGCGGACAGTCCATGCTCAAGAGCCTGCCGCTCGAGCGCCTGTACAGAGATTCGCGCTGCGGCGCGTTGATGCTACCCTGGACGGCCGAGCTGTGCCTGGACCGCATCGGCCGCGAGGCGCTCTACGAAGCCGGCGAGAGCGACGATTAACCTCTCGCGCATCATCGAGCGCTGCGCGGAGCAGTGGCCCTCGAAGACCGCGTTGCACTTCGAAGGCATCGACATCAGCTACCTGGAGCTGTGGGACCAGGTACGGAAGACGTCGAACTCGCTGCAGGTCAGGAAAGGCGACCGCGTCGCCTGGCTCGGCTACAACCATCCGGAGATGCTCATCCTGCTGTTCGCGCTGGCGCGGCTGGGCGCGATTTTGGTGCCGCTCAACTGGCGCCTGACCGCGGCGGAGCACAAGGCGATCCTCGCCGATTGCACGCCGAAATGTATTTTCAGCGACGACGCATTCGCAAGCCATTGCGCGGAGCTCGGCGTCCCGGTCGGCAAGCTGATCGAAGCCGGAGACTCGGAGCTGCAGGGCGACGATGGCGACGACGTGATCATCGTCTACACCTCCGGCACGACCGGCAAGCCCAAGGGGGTCGTGCTGGCGCAGTCGGCGCTGCGCTTCAACGGCTACAACTCGATCCACGCGCACGACTTGACACGCGACGACCATGTCCTGACGGTGCTGCCGCTGTTCCACGCCGGCGGGCTGAACAACCAGACGCTACCCGCGCTGTTCGCCGGCGCCACGGTGACGCTGCAGCGGCGCTTCGATCCGGGGCTGTGGCTTGCCGAGGTCGCCGCGCGCAAGCCCACGCTCTCGCTGCTGGTGCCGGCGGCGATGCAGGCGGTGATCGCGCATCCTGCCTGGGCGGCCACGGACCTGTCTTCGCTGCGGATGCTGAACGCGGGCTCGATGCTGGTGCCCGATTCCCTGATCCGCGCCTTCCATGACCATGGCGTGCCGGTGGGCCAGATATACGGTTGCACCGAGACCGCGCCGATCGCCACGGTGCTGCGCAGGGAAGATGCGACGCGCAAGCTCGGCAGCGCCGGCAAGGCCGCGCCGCATTGCGAGGTGAAGCTCGTCGAGGGCGAGGTCTGGGTGCGCGGCCCGAACGTGATGCGAGGCTACTGGAACGATCCCGTCGCCACCGCCGCCGCGCTCACGCCCGACGGCTGGTTCAAGACCGGCGACCTCGCCCGCATGGACGACTCAGGTTACTTCTGGATCATCGGCCGCTCAAAAGACGTGATCATCTCCGGCGGCGAGAATATCTACCCCGCCGAACTGGAGAACGTGCTCGCCGACTGCCCGAAGATCGCGGAGTACGCGGTCATCGGCGTGGACGATTCGAAGTGGGGCGAAGCGGCCTGCGCCTGCGTGGTCGCCAGCAAAAAGATGGCAGAAGCCGAGGTGCTGAAACTGTTCGACGGCCGGTTGGCGAAGTTCAAGCATCCCCGGCGGATCGTGTTCCTCGACAGCCTGCCAAGGAACGCGATGGGAAAGGTCATGAAACTCGAACTCCGGCAGCTGGTCGATGCACGCTAGGGCAGCGACGATTCGATGAGCCTCGGGATCTACACCGTTTTCCACAAGGCGCTCGACGAGCGCCTCGTCTGGGCGCAGTTCTCGGCCGAGGAGGTCGAGCGGTTCTTCATTCCATACGCAGTGAACGCGCAGGTGCCGGACAAGCGGATCACGGGACCGGACGGGCAGACGGCCCTGTTGCGCGGCGCGGCACGGCGCGTCGTCGTGGAGTACGAGCTCGACTGGCATGATCCGGCGCTGCAGGCGCGTGGATTCCTGGAGACCTCATGCTACGTGCACGTGTTGCGCAACCGGCTCTACCAGGCGCTCGACTTCGTCGGCGTCACGCAATACGACATGAACTGGCCGGCGCCCGCTGCCGCGCTGCTGCGCTCGCTGGCGGCTGACGGCGCTGCGCGCCGAGGGACGATCTTCGGCATGGACTGCGGCCCGCTGCTCGATGACGACGGGGAGTACCAGCGCCTCGCGTTCGCAGCCGTGTTCGACTGGGATTTCCTGCTGTTGAGCTACAACAGGTTCTTCGGGCGGGCCTGGGGCATGGACGCGCTCGCCGGCAAGCCGTTGACGCTGTTCCAGACCTACATCCTGCCGCAGGCCGAATTCGTCGCCCTGGCAAGCTGGCTGGAAGTGCTTTGCAGTGAAGTCTATCCCTGGGCGAACCAGCCGCCACGGCCAACGCATTGGGGTGCTCTGAGCGGGTACGCGGAGCGGGCGGAGGCGCTGTTCGTCGCTGCGCGCCTGCACGAAGGGCGGTTCGAGTTCCAGACCCTGCCGCTGGAGCACGATGACTCGATCCCGGTGCGCCTGGGAGTCCCCAAGACGCACTACGGCTGACCGGCTGACCGGCTGACTATTCGACGCGCAGCTCGACGTTGCCCAGCGCGCCGGCATCGAACCGGACGAGGTCGCCTGCATGCGGGAATTTCGAGGTGACGAGACTGCCGGTGATCACGATATCTCCGCGCCACAGCCCGAGCCCACGCCCGGCGAGATGATTGGCGATCCAGGCGAGCGCATCGAGCGGATGGCCCATGACATCGCGGCCATGCCCGGTCCCGACGTTCTCGCCATTGATCGTGGCGACGCCCTGCAGCGCGGCGAGATCGATTCCCTGCCAGTCGCGTACGGGAGCGCCCAGGACCGCGCCTTCGTTCCAGGCGTTGTCGGCAATCAGCATCAACGCATTGCCCGGCAGGCTGGCGTAATCCGCGTTGCGGTCGTCGGCCAGCTCGAACGCCGGCATTGCGGCGGCAACCACACGGGAAACGCTTGCGCGATCGTAAGGCGCGCCGATCGCGGGCAGGTCTTCGGCCATTTCAAAGGCGATCTCGAATTCAACGATCAGGCGGCCGTAGTCGGCGGCACGCACGGTGGTGTCGCCGCGAAGGATGGTCTTCTCCAGCATGTCGCCCGCGATCGAGTCGTTCAGCCCCACCATGGCGCGCATGGCCGGGGTAGTGAGCGCGATCTTGTAGCCCGTAACCGGGCCGAGCGACGCGGCGCGCATGCCGACATACTCGCTCTGGATCGCATAGGCCTCGCCGGCGTCGCCCGGCGCGAGCTCGGCCGGCAGCGGCGCAAACGTCGCGCGCGCGCGGTGCGCCTCGTACAGCCACTCGCCGGCGCGCTCGATGCGCGGCACGGTGCTCTTGGTTCGTTGCCTCATGCCAGCTCCAGAAAGCGCTGCGCGTTGCCCGACAGCAGTTTACCCCTCGCCTCGTCGCTCAGGCCCTGCATGTCGCGCACCAACTTGCCTACGCGCAGCTCACCGAGCGGGAACGGATAGTCCGAGCCGAGCATGACGCGATCCTCGCCCATGACCTCCACCAGCAGGCGCAGCGCGCGGTGGTCGAATACCGCGCTGTCGACGTAGAACCGGTCGAGGTAGCGGCTGGGCGGCAGTTCAGACTTGCCCCGCGCGAGATCGCGGTTGTGCCAGGCATTTTCGAGCCGCCCGAGCAGGAAGGCGAAGCTGCCGCCGCCGTGCGCGAAGCACAGGCGCAGGTTCTTCGGCAACCGGTCGAAGCCGCCGCCTAGGATCAGGGCGACAATGGAGAGTTGCGTTTCCGCCGGCATGGACACGGTCCAGCCCATCATCCAGCGCGCCGTGCGCGCACCGCCCATCATGTCCCAGGGATGCACCAGCACCGCGGCGCCTTCGGCCGCGCAATGCTGCAGGAAGGTGACGATGCCCTCGTCGTCGAGGTCGCGGTCGCCGACGTGGTTGCCGATCTGCACGCCGAGGTGGCCCGAGCGCATCGCGCGCGACAACTCCCGGCAGGCGGCATCCGTGTCCTGCAGCGGAACCTGGCAAAGCGTCTTCAGGCGGCCCTGGCCGCGCGCCGCCAGCTCGAGTCCGGCGTCGTTGAACATCTGCGCGCAGTAGAGCGCCTGTTCCACCGGGCGGCCGTAGGCGAACAGCACCGGCGTCGAACACATTACCTGCATGTCGA
>JANNXB010000128.1:0-2646 GCA_031409355.1 Betaproteobacteria bacterium
TGCGCAGCTCTACTTCATCAATTTCTCCACCGCCAAGCGCGGCGGCGTGCTGCATCCCTGGTCGGGCTTCACGCTCTCGGTGTCGCAGCTGCAGGTGGAGTCGCGCGGCTCGGTGCGCATCAAGTCGGCCGATCCGCGCGCCGCGCCGGCAATCCGCTACAACTACCTTTCCACCGAGAACGACCGCCGCGTGATGGTGGAAGGCCTCAAGATCGCGCGCCGCATCGCGGCCGCGGCGCCGCTCTCGGGCTACATCGTCAAGGAGGAGTTTCCGGGCGCGGCGGTGCAGACGGACGACGAACTCCTCGCGGTGGTGCGCGAGACGGGGGAAACCGTCTTCCACCCCACCTCCAGCTGCCGCATGGGCACCGACGAGCGCTCGGTGGTGGATTCCCATTTGCGCGTCCGAGGCCTGCAAGGCCTTCGTGTCATAGACGCCTCGATCATGCCGGCGGTGGTCTCCGGAAATACGAATGCGGCAGTCATCGCCATCGCGGAAAAAGCAGCCGACCTGATCGCGTTACAGCACCCTTAGCTGTTCGCGCAGGATCGCGGCCATGCGCTCTGCCGAGGTGCCCGGTGGGAACAGGCCGATATATTTGCCGTTGCGATCGAGCAGGAAGGTAAAGGCCGCGTGATCGATGGTGTAGTTACCCGTGCCCGGCACGGGCACTTTTTCGAAGAAGACCTTGTAATCCGAAGCCACCTGTCGGATCTGCGCCTCGCTGCCGGTCAGTGAGACGAATCGTGGGTGAAAACCGCCGGCGTAGGCGCCAAGCGCCTCCGGTTTGTCGCGCACGGGGTCGAGCGTGATGAACAGGGGCTGCAGCCGCTCACCCTCCGCGCCCAGGGACTTGATCGCCTGCGATATGACCATCAGGTCGGTCGGGCAGATGTCCGGGCAGGACAGGAAGCCGAAGTAGAGCAATACCAGCTTGCCGCGGAAATCCGCGAGCGCGGTCTTCCTGCCGCGCGCATCAGTCAGGGCAAAGGGCCGGCCCACTGCCTTCCCCGTCATCAGCTCGTTCATCAGGCGCGCGGCACCTGATCGGCGCTCCTCGGCCGCCGGCGCCGTTGCCGCAAGCAGCCCTGCCGCGGCGGCGAGCAGCGCGGCGAAGATCTTCACTCAGGCCCCGAAAACGTACTCGGTGCCGGTGGACGAAGTGAGCACGCGGTCCGCCATGTCGGAGCGCAGCAGCGCGACCAGCGATGGCCCGGAACAGTGCATCGGGATGAGCACGTCCGGATCAAGCGCCTTGAGCTCGGCGACGGTCTGGCGCAGATAATCGTCGGGCGCCGGGAACAAATGGAATCCGCCGAGCGCCGCGTGCAGCTTTTTCACGCCCGACACTTCCATTGCCTGGCGCGCGGTGTTTACGATGCCCGCATGGCCGCAGGAGGACATGACCACCAGGCCGCGATCCTTCACGTTGAAGCAGGTGCCGTGTTCGTGGATATGCTCGTCCGCGACCGCCTTGCCCTGCGCCTTGGCATTAGCCGACGGAATATCGCAGCCCGCGCCATTGCTCTTGAAGTACTCGACCTGCGTGTTCGGCAGCACGCGCTCGAAGCTGCGGCGCTGGATCGTGCCGGTGGTGAAGGCGTGACCGAGCACGACCGTGGGCTGCTCGCAGGTCACGATGCGCAGCCGGTATTTCTCCAGGTCGCGGCGATCGAGAACGCCTGAATCCGTCAGGTGTCCGGGACCCCTCAGCGCTTTGCGCGTGCAGAAAGTATCCTCGCCGCCGACATAGAGCGCGAGATCGGCAGGCAAACGGTCGCGGTACTTCTCCAGGTAACCGAGCAGGCCGCCGAAATGGTCGAAGTGCCCGTGGCTCACCACCAGGCCCTGCATCTTCGCGCCGTCCACGCCGATGATCTCCATGTTGTTTAGGAGCGCGTTTGGCGTGTAGCCGAAATCAAGCAGCAGATTGCGGGTGTCGCCGCCAATGCGCGATTCGAGCGCGAGCGACAGCCCCCACTCGTTGTGCAGGGTCTTGCGGAAGTCGGTGGTCGAGGTAAAAGGTGCCCGCCTCGTCTTGACCCACTTGTTGCTCCCGACGCGCGGCGTGTCGTAACTGCTGTCGGTGAGCACGCGGATGGTGAGGCTGTCGACGGTGGGCACGGTGATTCTCGGCGCCTGCGCGAACACCATGGGCGCGAGGCTGAACTGCGCGAGCGCGGCGGCCGAGCAGAGCACGAACTGGCGGCGATGCGGATCGATTCTCATGAAAGTTCCCCTTTCGTAGAAAAGTCGCTTTGCCAAGTATGAACTCGAACGATTGACACCACCAGCGAGCTTTGAAACACTGCAGACATTCCTCGGGAGAAAAAATGACATTGCAACGCACCATTCTTGCGGCCACCGTTCTTTCGCTTGCCTTAGTCGCGCAGGCCCAGCAGAAGGAAATCAAGGTCGGGGTGATCTACGACTACACCGGCGCCTTTGCGGCGGGCGGCTCGGAAGCCGCGGGCCTCGGCACCAAGATCGCCATCGACATGCTCAACGAAAAGGGCGGCGTCGAGGGCTACAAGATCGTGCCGATCTACGCCGATGCGCAGTCCAAGACCGAAGTCGCGATCAACGAGATGACGCGCCTCCTCGACCAGGAGAAGGTGAACATCATCATGGGCGTGTTCTCCAGC
>JANNXB010000129.1:0-14655 GCA_031409355.1 Betaproteobacteria bacterium
TTGAAGGTGATGGCCACCAGGCCGAAGGCGAGCAGCGCCGCGAGCAGGGCGATGGCGAGCCGCGCGGTGCCGGCGAGCGCGCCCAGGCGCCGCGCCCAGGCGGAATCCACCTGCACATGCGCTATGCCCGGCAGCGCGCGCAACTCCGCTGCCAGCGATTCGAGCGCCGCGGCCTCGGAGAACTTCGGCTGTATCACGAATGCGTCAGGCAGCGGGTTGCGGGCGAGCGCGGCGACCACCTCGGCCAGGCCTTCGGTCGCCTGCAGTTCCTTCAGGGCTTGTTCCCGGGAGACGAAGCGCGCGGCTCTCACGCGCGCATCGGCCTTTAGCCGCGCACCCAGTTCGTCGGCCTCCGGCCGCTTGACTTCGGTGCGCAGGAACAAGGACAGCTGCGGCTCAAGCGCGGCGCCGAGCGTGACGTTGCGCAGGCTGGAGAGCAGCGCGTAGCCGCCTGCGGGAAGCGACAGGGCGATGCCGATCACCACCGCGTTTAGCGCCGCGGCCGATCTCTGCGCGGCGAGCTTGCCGAACGCGCCCGCGATCGCCTGGCGGTGCTGCCGCAGCCAGCTTTTCATGCGGGCGGTTTCATTGCACCAGGCCGCCCTTTTCCAGCCTCAGCACCTGGCGCGCGAAGCGCCCGATCAGCGCTTCGTCGTGGGTGGCGACCAGGACCGTCACGCCCACCTTGTTGAAGTCGGCGAAGATCTCGAGGATCGCCGCGGCCGATCCCGCGTCCAGGTTGGCGGTGGGCTCGTCCGCGATCAGCACCGAGGGCCGGTTCACGACCGCGCGCGCGATGGCGAGGCGCTGCTGCTCGCCCCCGGAAAGCTGGATGGGATTGGCCTTCTCGCGCGCTAGCAATCCGACCTTGTCGAGCGCCGCGCGCACGCGGCCCGCCGCTTCGCGGCCGCCGAGCTCGCTGAAGGCGAGCGGCAGCATGACGTTGTCGTAGACGCTGCGGTCATAGAGCAGCTTCTGGTCCTGGAAAACAATGCCGAGGTTGCGCCTAAGGTAGGGCAGCGCGGCCCGCTTCAGGGCGCCGACATTCTGGCCGTTGACCAGGACCGCGCCGCCGCTCGGCCGCTCGATCGCGGGAATCAGCTTCAGCAGCGTGGACTTGCCGGCGCCAGAATGTCCGGCGACGAACGCGAATTGCCCCGCCTCGATGGCAAACGAAATCCCCTTCAACCCTTCCTGGCCGCCGGGGTAACGCTTGACCACGCTCGAAAAACTAATCAAGCAGCGCCTCCACGAACTCGCTTGCGACAAAGGGCCGCAGGTCATCGATGCCTTCGCCGACGCCGACAAAGAGCAACGGAACCGGCCGCGATTTCTGTATGCCGAGAATGACCCCGCCTTTCGCCGAGCCGTCCAGCTTGGTCAGTATCAGTCCGGTAAGCCCAAGCGCGTCGTCGAAGGCCTTGACCTGGGCGATGGCGTTCTGCCCGGTGCCTCCGTCCAGCACCAGCAGCATTTCGTGCGGCGCGCCGGGCATCGCCTTGGCGATCACCCGTTTGACCTTCCTGATCTCCTCCATCAGGTGCAACTGCGTCGGCAACCGGCCCGCGGTGTCGGCGATCAGCACGTCCGCGCCGCGCGCCGCCGCCGCGCCGATGGCGTCGAACACCACCGCGCCGGGATCACCGCCCTGCTGCCCGATCACGGTGACGCCGTTGCGCTCGCCCCAGGCCGCGAGCTGTTCGCGCGCGGCGGCGCGAAACGTGTCGCCCGCCGCGAGCATGACCTTGAGGCCGCGCCCCTGGAGCAGTTTGGCCAGCTTGCCGATGGAGGTGGTTTTGCCCGAGCCGTTCACGCCCGCGACCACGATGACGCAAGGCTTGTGCGCGCCCGTGTCGAGCTTGCGCTCCAGCGGCGCGAGGCGATCGACAAGCGCCGCCTTCAACGCCGCCTTTAGCCGGACGCCATCCTCGATGCGCTCTCTTCTTACCGTGCCCCGGAGATCGTCCAGCAGCGCGCGCGCCGCGTCGACCCCGCTGTCGGCTGACAGCAGCGCGGTCTCGAGCTCGTCGAACAGCGCTTCGTCGATCTTCCGGCCGCTGAACAGCGTGCCGACATCGGTTCCGAGTACTTCGCGCGTGCGCGCCAGCCCTGCCTTGAGGCGTGCCGCCCAGGAGGTCGCTGCTAACATGGATGCGTGAATTCTAGCAAAGGCAATCGCGGCATGAGCGCGGGCAAAAAGAGCGCGGGCACTTTGCGCGTGATCGGCGGCAAGTACCGCAGCCGCCTGATCCGCGTGCCGGCGCGGCCGGGATTGCGTCCGACGCCCGACCGCGTGAGGGAGACCCTGTTCAACTGGCTCGGCCAGAATCTGGAGGGCCTCGCCTGCCTGGACCTGTTCGCGGGCAGCGGAGCGCTCGGCTTCGAGGCCGCCTCGCGCGGCGCGGCGCTGGTGGTGATGGTCGAGAAGGACCGCGCTGCGGTTGCGGAACTTGAGCGCAACCGGACGGCGCTTGAAGCTCTGCAGGTTAGCGTCGTAAGCGGGGATGCCGAAGCCTATCTCGCGCGCGAACGCTCGACTTTCGACGTGGTTTTCCTCGATCCGCCGTTCAGGCAGAATGCCATGCCGGCGATACTTGAAAAACTGCCGCCGCGGCTAAATGCCGAAGCGCGCGTCTATGTCGAGTCGGATAAGCCGGTCGAGGTGGCGGGGCCGTGGTCGGAGCTAAAGCGCGCACGGGCCGGGCAGGTCAGCTATCAATTGTTGCAATGGAACGCCAATGGGGAACAGCCATGATCAAAGCGGTATATCCGGGAACGTTTGATCCGCTCACGCGCGGGCACGAGGACCTCGTGCGGCGCGCGAGCCGCTTGTTCGGCAATCTTGTGCTGGGCATAGCGGACAGCAGCTCCAAGCGGACGTTCTTCACACTGCAGGAGCGCATCGACATCGCGAAGGAGGTTCTCTCCGACGTCAAGAATCTGAGCGTCGTCGGCTTCAAGGGCCTGCTTACCGAGTTCGTGCGCCAGCAGGACGCGCGCGTGGTGCTCCGGGGCCTGCGTGCGGTGTCCGATTTCGAATACGAATTCCAGCTCGCGGGCATGAACCGGGCCCTCAACCCTGATTTCGAAACCGTGTTCCTCACGCCGGGGGAGCAGCACATGTTCATCTCGGCGACGCTGGTGCGCGAGATCGCGACCCTCGGCGGCGACGTGTCTAAATTCGTCGATCCCCTGGTGCGCGCAAAACTGACAGCGAAAGTGAAATCTCTGGGCGGCTGATTCTGCTAGCTCTGGCAGCCGGGGCAGTAAAACGTCGCCCGCTGCCCCTGCACGATGCGGCGGATGAATGCGCCGCAACGCCTGCATTCCTTTCCTTCGCGGTCGTACACCCAGGCGCGCCGCTGGAAGTAGCCCTGAGCGCCATCGCTGCCGACGAAATCCCTGATGGATGATCCGCCCGCCTTGATCGCCGTGCGCAGCGTCGTCTTGACCGCTTTCGCGAGGTTCGCGCTGCGCTGCGCCGACAGGCGGCCGGCGCTGGTGCGCGGATGGATCGCGGCAAGGAACAGGCTTTCCGAGGCGTAGATGTTGCCGACGCCGACCACGCGATGGCCGTCCATCAGAAATTGCTTGATCGCCGCGCGGTGCCCCCGGGTGAGCGCGTGCAGGCGCCGGCCATCGAACGCGCGCGACAGCGGCTCGATCCCCAGATGGCGGATCAGTGGATGCTCCTCGGGTGCCTGCGCGGTCCACAGCACGGCGCCGAACCGGCGCGGGTCGCGCAGGCGCAGCAACTGTTTTCCGACCCCGAGGTCGAAATGATCGTGCTTGCCGGGCGGCGTCCCGGAGGCGACCATTCGCAGGCTTCCCGACATGCCGAGATGCAATATGAGGTGGCCTTCGCCGCAATCGAGCAGCAGGTATTTGCCGCGTCGCCTGACGCCGCGCACGACGCGCCCGGCAAGCGATTGGACCGCAGCGGGTATCGGCCAGCGCAGGCGGGAATCACGCACCGTGACTCCGGCAATCGTGCGGCCCACGAGATGCGGGGCAATTCCGCGGCAGGTGACTTCGACTTCCGGGAGTTCCGGCATCGCGCAGCTTACCCGGCGGTTATCTTGTGCGTGGCACCAAATGTACCTACACTGATCGAGACATGCTCGTGCTTTCCCGCCCGCTTGCCGCGCTAATCGCGGTGTTCGCTGCCCTTGCCTTCCTGCATGGCGCCGTCCATGCCCAGCAATCGCAGGACGACGACGACGATGACGACCTGCCGCCCGCGCCGTCGCTGGCGCCCGTTGCCGGACCGCCGCCGAATCTGCCCATCCAGGATCTTACGGGACAGACTCTGTACGAATTTCTCTACGGCGAAATAGCCGCGCAGCGCGGCAATCCCGGGCTGGCGGCGCAGACGCTGCTTGAACTCTCGCGGCGCACGCGCGATCCGCGCATCGCGCGGCGCGCCGTGGAAATCGCGAATTTCGCGCGCATGCCCGGGCTGGCGCTCGAGTCGGCCCGCATCTGGCATGACGCAGACCCGGCTTCGCCGCAGGCAATGCAGGCCGTTGCCATCCTGCTGGTCGGCGCCAAGCGCGTGGAGGAGGCCGAGCCCTATATCGCCAAGCTGCTCGCGATCGACGCGAACGCGGCGGCCAACGGGTTCATGACGCTTGGGCGGCTCCTCTCGGCCAACCCGGATCCGCAGGCGAACCTGCGCGTGACGCGCAAGCTCGCGCAACGCTACCCGAACCTGCCTCAGGCGCACTTCGCGGTGGCGCAGCTCGCGGCGGTCGCGAACGAGGAGGCGCTCGCGCTCGAGGAAGCGCGCCGCGCCAATGCGCTGCGCCCGGACTGGGAGGCCGGCGTGATGTTCGAAGCCCAGCTGCTGCAGCGGCGCTCGCCCGGCGAAGCGGTGAAGCGGCTGGCCGCCTTCCTCGAGAAGCAACCCGATTCGCGCGACGTGCGGCTGGGGCATGCGCGCATGCTGGTGCTCGACAAGCGCTATCCGGAGGCGCGCGCGGCGTTCGATTCGATCCTGCAGCGCTTTCCGAAGGACATCGACGCGGTCTACGCGGTCGGCCTGCTCGCCTTCCAGGTCAAGGAGTACGCGGTCGCCGAAACCAACATGAAGCGCCTGCTGGAACTCGGCTACCGGGACGCGAACACGGTGCGCTTCACGCTTGGCCAGATCGCCGAGGAACAGAAGAACTGGGCCGGCGCGATCCAGTGGTATGACGCGATCCAGCGCGGCGAACAGGCGCTGCCGGCGCGCATGCGCACCGCGAACGCGCTCTCCAAGCAGGGCAAGCTGCCGGAGGCGCGCAGCTACCTGCGCGGCGTCAAGGCGCAGGACGAGCCGCAGCGCGTGCAGCTGCTGGTCGCCGAATCGCAGCTGTTGCGTGACGCGAACCAGAACCGCGAGGCCTTCGAGCTGCTCGGCCAGGAGCTGCAGAAGACGCCCGACCAGCCCGAGCTGCTCTACGACCATGCGCTCACCGCGGAAAAGCTGGAGCGTTTCGACATCCTCGAGTCGAGCCTGAAGCGCCTGATCCAGATCAAGCCGGACCATGCGCATGCCTACAATGCGCTCGGTTATTCGTACGCCGATCGCAACCTGCGCCTGCCGGAGGCGAAGCAGCTGATCGAGAAGGCGCTCGAGATTTCGCCCTCGGATTTCTTCATCATCGATTCGCTCGGCTGGGTCCTGTTCCGCATGGGCGACCTGCAGGGCGCCGCGCGCGAACTGCGGCGCGCCTGGGAGGGCCGTCCGGACGGCGAGATCGGCGCGCACCTGGGCGAGGTGCTGTGGATGATCGGCGAGCGCGACGAAGCGCGGCGCATCTGGCAGGAATCCCTCAAGGCCAGTCCCGAGAACGACACGCTGCAGAAGACCTTGAAGCGCTTCGTTCCGTAAGATCCGGGCGTGGGACACGGCAATCCCATGCGTAGCCTGTGCGTCGCCGCGGCGTTGCTGTTGCTCCCGGCTTGCGCCGCGCCCGGCTTTACCCTGCCCGACCTGGGCAGGGATTTCGAGATTGCCGGCCGCATCGCGGTGCGCTATCGCGACGACGCGGGCAGCGGCAATATCGCCTGGCGGCATGGCGCGCGCAGCGACGAAATGCTCCTGACCACGCCCTTCGGCCAGGGGATCGCGCGTCTCGCGCGCACGGACGGGGAGGTCACCCTGACGACGCAGAACGGACGCGAGTTCAAGGCGGCGGACGCCGAATCGCTCACCGAACAGGTGCTCGGGTTCCGCGTGCCGCTGATCGGCCTGGCGGACTGGATCCAGGGCCGCGCCGCGCCGAAGCCGGCCCCCGAGCCGACGCGGGAACGCAGGGACGCGTCCGGCCGGCTAGCCGAACTTGAACAGTCCGGCTGGAAAATTCTCTACCCGGAGTACGTTGACGGGCGGCCTTCGCGCCTCACGCTGAGCTATCCCGGGCTGGAGCTCCGGCTCGCGATTTCAGACTGGAAATGAATCCGGCACTGGAGTGGTTTCCAGCCCCCGGAAAACTCAATCTGTTCCTGCACGTGCTCGCTCGCCGCATGGGAGAGCCAAATGCGGGCATGCATGAGATACAGACCGTGTTCCGGCTGATCGACCGCAGCGACCGGGTCGGCGTCGGTGTGCGCGAGGATGGGGAAATCCGCTTTTCCGGACTGTTCGGGGAAGACAATCTGTGTGCCAGGGCCGCAAGGCTCCTTAAAGAAGAATCGGGAACAAGAAAAGGCGCAGACCTAGAACTGCAAAAGAGCCTTCCTGTCGGCGGCGGCCTGGGCGGCGGGTCCTCCGATGCGGCGACAGTGCTGCTGGTCCTGAACCGGCTCTGGAAGCTGAACTTGAAACGGGCCGAACTCATGGACCTGGGCCTGCGCCTTGGCGCCGACGTGCCTTTTTTCGTCCATGGCGGCAATGCGCTCGGCGAGGGGGTCGGCGAGCGCCTCAAAAGGCTCGAATTGGGGCCCGCCTGGTACCTGGTTTTGACGCCCCAAGTCCCGGTTTCGACAAAAGAAATCTTCTCGGACGCTGCGTTGACACGGGATACGAAACCGCTCAAAATGTCGCCCTTTTTATCGGGACAGGGCCGCAACGATCTTGAAGCGGTCGTGGTACGCCGATATCCGGAAATCGCGGAGCACCTGGAGTGGCTGAAGAAGCGCAGTGAACGGGCTTCCTGCTCTCCGCGCGTGACGGGTTCCGGGGCCTGCGTGTTTGCCGAATTTCCAAGGGAAGAAGATGCCGTTTTGCTGCACAGCGAATTGCCGGCGGCAATACGGGGCTTTGTCGCCCGGGGGCTCGAACGCCACCCTCTTTATGATTGGGCTCACGACAAGTAACACAACTGGGGCGTCGCCAAGCTGGTCTAAGGCACCGGATTTTGATTCCGGCATTCCTAGGTTCGAATCCTAGCGCCCCAGCCATATACAAATGATCAATCCACTCACTCCCCACGCCACGATGGACCGCCTGATGATCTTCGCAGGCAACGCGAACCCGCGCCTGGCGCAGGAGGTGGTGAAGAAGCTCAACATTTCGCTCGGCCGCGCCGTGGTTGACAAATTCTCCGACGGCGAAGTCATGGTCGAGATCATGGAGAACGTGCGCGGCAAGGACGTCTTCGTGCTTCAGTCCACCTGCCAGCCGACCAACGACAACCTCATGGAGCTGATGGTGATGGTGGACGCGCTAAAGCGCTCGTCCGCCGCGCGCGTCTCGGCCGCGATGCCCTACTTCGGCTACGCGCGCCAGGACCGGCGCCCGCGCTCGGCGCGCGTCGGCATCAGCGCCAAGGTGGTCGCCAACATGCTTACCTCGGTGGGCGTGTCGCGCGTGCTCACCATGGACCTGCATGCCGACCAGATCCAGGGTTTCTTCGATGTGCCGGTGGACAACATTTACGCCGCCCCGGTGCTGCTGGGCGACGTGTGGAAGCAGCGCTACGACAACCTGATCGTGGTCTCGCCCGACGTCGGCGGCGTGGTGCGCGCCCGCGCGCTTGCCAAACGCCTGGAATCGGACCTCGCGATCATCGACAAGCGCCGGCCGAAGGCCAATGTGTCGGAAGTCATGAACGTGATCGGCGAGGTGCAGGGCCGCACCTGCGTGATCATGGACGACATGGTGGACACCGCCGGGACGCTCTGCAAGGCGGCGGAGGTGCTCAAGGCGGAAGGTGCGGTCAAGGTTGTCGCCTATTGCACGCACGCGGTGCTCTCGGGCGACGCGGTCAAGCGCATCGCCGCCTCGGACATGGACGAACTGGTGGTGACCGACACCATTCCGCTGCGCGAAGACGCGCTTGCTTGCAAGAAGATCCGCAGCCTGTCCGTCGCGGGCCTGCTGGCGGAAACCATTTTGAGGATCTACACCGAGGACTCGGTGAGTTCGCTGTTTATCGAGTAGTCGAATAGTTTTCCAACCCCTGCTTTTTAACCCTGCCTGTGTCTGGTCGCGGACCTGGCGGATAACTGAAGGAGTATTGCGATGAAAATCGAAATCAATGCGCGCAAGCGCGAGGCGCAAGGGACGGGTGCGAGCCGCCGTCTCCGCCGCACGGGCAACGTCCCGGGCATCGTCTATGGCGGCAGCGGAGATGCGGTGAATATCGAGCTGAACCACAAGGAGCTCTACCAGCACCTGACGAACGAGAAGTTCCACGCCTCGATCCTGTCGCTAACGCTCGAGGGCAAGGCCGAGGACGTGCTGCTGCGCGCGTTCAACATGCACCCCTACAAGGGGCATGTGCAGCACATCGACTTCCAGCGTGTCTCCAAGGACAAGAAGATCCACATGAAGGTGCCGCTGCACTTCGTCAACGCCGAGGTTTCGCCGGGCGTGAAAGAGCAGGGCGGGATTCCGAACCACGTCCTGAATGAACTGGATGTCACCTGCCTGCCGGACGACCTGCCGGGATTCATCGAGGTCGACATGGGCCAGCTCACGATCGGCCACTCGGTGCACGTCAAGGAGCTCAAGCTGCCCAAAGGGGTGGAAGCGGTGCTGCATCGGGGCGAGAACCCGGTGGTGGCGACCATCATCCAGCCGGCGCTGATCACCGAGGAAGAGACCACCACTGCGGTGGTATCTGCGGCCGACGTGCCGGCCAGTGAGCAGGCGGCGCCCGACAAGGACGCGGCGGCAGCGGCAGGCGGCGACAAGGCGGGTGCCAAAGCTGGCGACAAGGGCGGCAAGCCGGCGGAAAAACCGGCCGAGAAAAAAGAGAAGAAGTAAGCCTTGCCCGGCACCATTCGACTCATTGTTGGCCTGGGAAATCCGGGCAAGGAGTACGAACGCACCCGCCACAACGCGGGTTTCTGGCTTGTGGAACGCTTCGCCTCGCAATCGGGGGTGGCGCTGCGCAAGGACGGCAAGTACCAGGCGCTGGTCGGTCGGCTGGATTCGAACGGCGCCTGGCTGGTGCTGCCGCAGGGTTTCATGAACGCAAGCGGCCACGCGGTGCAGATGCTGGCCGGCTTTTTCAAGATTCCCGCGGCCGAGATCCTGGTGGTGCACGACGAGCTCGACTTCGAGCCCGGCACGGCGAAGATGAAGCAGGGCGGCGGGATCGCCGGCCACAACGGGCTGAAAGACATCTCGCAGCGCCTCGGCTCGCACGGCTACTGGCGCCTGCGCCTTGGCATCGGACATCCAGGCGACAAGAATGTCGTCGCCGACTACGTGCTGAACAGGCCCTCGGCAGAGGACCGCGAAGTCATCGACGGCGCGATCGGGCGCAGCATCGAAGTGTTGCCAATGTGCCTGGCGGGCGACATGCAGGGCGCGATGCAGAAGCTGCACAGCTTCGAAATGCCGAAGCCGGTTGAAAAGAAGGTCGAAAAGAAAGTCGAACCCAAGCCTGAAATAAAAGTGGAGGCGAAGGTCGAAATTCCGCCGGAAAAGCCGGCGCCCAAAGGCCTGTTCGGTTCGCTCTTCGGTAAGAAGAAATGAGCCTGCGTTGCGGGATCGTGGGCCTGCCGAACGTGGGCAAGTCCACGCTGTTCAATGCCCTGACTAAATCCGGCATTGCGGCGGAGAACTATCCGTTCTGCACCATCGAGCCGAACGTCGGCATCGTCGAGGTGCCCGACCCGCGCCTGGCGGGGCTGGCGGCGATCGAGAAGTCGCAAAAGGTCATCCCCGCCGCGGTGGAGTTCGTCGACATCGCCGGCCTCGTCGCGGGGGCATCGAAGGGCGAAGGGCTGGGCAACCAATTCCTCGCCAATATCCGCGAAACGGACGCCATCGTCCACGTGGTGCGCTGCTTCGAGGACCCGAACGTAATCCACGTCGCCAACAAGATCGATCCGCTTTCCGATATCGAGGTCATCAACACGGAGCTGGCGCTGGCGGACCTCTCGGCGGCCGAGAAGCAGCTCTCGAGGAATGCCAAGGTCGCCAAAACCGGTGGCGACAAGGAAGCGCAGCGCCTGGTCGCAGTGCTGGAAAAGGCGATTGCCGCGCTGGATCAGGGAAAGCCGGTGCGCTCGGTCGACTGGTCCAAGGAAGAGCTCGCGGTGCTAAAGCCGCTGTTCCTGCTGACCATGAAGCCCACGATGTACGTCGCGAACGTCGCCGAAAAGGGATTCAAGGACAATCCTCTGCTCGCCGCGGTGGAAAAGCATGCGGCAAAAGAAGGCGCTCCGGTGGTCGCCATCTGCGCCGCCATGGAATCGCAGATCGCGGACATGCCGGACGAGGACAAGGCCATGTTCCTCGCCGACATGGGAATGGACGAGCCTGGCCTCGCGCGCGTGATCCGCGCCGGCTACAAGCTGCTCGGGCTGCAGACCTACTTTACCGTCGGGCCGAAGGAGGCGCGCGCCTGGACCGTGCCGGTCGGCGCCACCGCGCCGCAGGCCGCCGGCGTGATCCACACCGATTTCGAGCGCGGCTTCATCCGCGCCGAAGTGACGACCTACGAGGATTTCATCGCCGGCAAGGGCGAGGCGGGCGCGAAGGAAGCCGGCAAGCTGCGCGTCGAGGGCAAGGAGTACGTCGTGCATGACGGCGACGTCATGCACTTTCGCTTCAACGTATAGCTAGAACGACCAGACCTGCATCTTGCGATGCAGGGCGATCATTTTCTGGGTCTGGCCCAGGGCGGGGACGTCTGCGGCGGGAATGCCGGCCTTGGAGCTGAGTTCGAGGACCACGTCGTTCATCGTCGCCAGGCGGCGCGCCAGCAGTTCGGCGATCGCGGCGACAACCTTGTGTGCGGCGACCGAATTGGTCGCGAGCAGGGCGCGGAATCCAGCGGCCGGCATGTGAAGCACTTTCGTGTCGACAGTCGCGCGCCCGGTCGCGGAGCGGGCATCGGCGGTCACCAGTGACATCTCACCGAGCACGCTGCCGGGACCCAGCCGCGCGAGCAAATGCTCGCCGCCGGGGGCGAGCTTGGTGACGTTGATTTCTCCCGAAATCACGAGGAACAGGCCGTCGCCAGCATCGCCCTCGCGGAACAGGTCCTTGCCCGCCGCAACGTTGCGCGTCTCGACGATCGCGGCGATCGCCTCGAGCTCGGTTGCGGAAAGCGAGCGGCACAATGCCATTGCTTTCAGTGCGGCGGCGTGTTCAATTGTCATCGGTAGAGTCTACTCCAAGGTGCGGGCCGGATTCGCCTCGGGGAACGCCCGCGGGTATCATGGCTCCGAGATCGAAGTGGCCTCAAGGGGGTATTGCACATGGCAATCGAAATGAACCTGCGAACGAAGATCCTGGCCGGAGTTGTGGCGCTGGCCGCGGTCGGAGCAGCGGCGTGGTTTCTGTTCCTGGAGGAATTCCTGAACGAACCTCCGCCCAAGCCCGTCGCCGTGAAGAGCGCGCCCACCGATGCCGCCAAGCAGGCCGCCGCCAAGCCGGCAGCCGACGCTCCCAAGAAGGCCGGTCCGGCCGCCGCGCCGCCGGTTGGCGCAGCACCGGCTGGCGCAGCGCCGGCCGCCGCCGCCAAGCCCATTCCGGAGAATCCGGACCGATTGATCGCCGAGGTGCTGCAGAACTCGGGCATCAGGTCGCAGTTCCTGCCGTTTGCGCGGGAAGTGGTGCTGCAGGCGGACCTGGGCGGCGAGCCTTCGGGGCCGGCCGAAGCGCGGGCGGTTGCCGAGATCATGGGGCGCGTCTACGAGCCCGGGAAGATGAACGAGGAGCTGGCGGCGAACCTGAAAAGCAATCTGGATGTCGAGCGCATGGGCCGGTTTCTTGAATTGCTGCGCCGGCCGATCGCGCTCAAGATGAATTCGCAGGCAGAGCGCGACACGCCGCCGGAAGCGGTGCGCGATTCGCAGGAAAAGGCCCGCAAGAATCCGCCGTCGGCCGATCGCGCCAAGCTGCTCCAGTCGCTCGATGATGCCACCCGCACATCCGAAGTCGCGCTGGAGATATCGTCGAGAATCGCGCGCAGCATGGTCGACACCATGCTCGCAGACCTGCAGGGCAAGGGGAAAAACGTCCCCAAGGAGGCGCAGCAGATGGTGGCGTCGCAGCTGAATGCGATGCGCGACCAGGCCCGGGCGCAGGTGCGCTCGGTGCACCTCGCGGCGTTTCGCAACGCGCGCGACGAAGAGCTCGCCGAGTACGTAAAGCTCATCGATACCGATACGGGACGCTGGGGCAACGAAGTGCTCGCGAACGCGATCCGCCCGATCATGGCAAGCAGGGGCGTTGTGCTGGGCGCGGAAGCGGGCAAGATCGCGATGGCCAGGCGCAATACTTCGGCGGCCAAGTCCGCACCCGCGCCCGCATCCGAGGCCGTCGCCAAGGCGGAAGACAGGAAATCCTCCGAGAAGCCGGTAGCCGCCGCGCCGGTGCAGGCGCCCGGGTACACGCGACAGGCGAACATCCGCGAGGTCTATTCGCGCTACAACGATGTCATCACGGCGACCGTGATGCGGGACCGGGCAGCGGTCAAGGAATTGCTCGACGATGGCAAGAACCCGAACGCCCGCCAGAAGGACGGATTTACGCCGCTTATGGTCGCGGTCTCCAACGGCGATGCCGAGATTGCCGGCATGCTGCTGGCAAAGGGCGCGGATCCCAACCTGCGTTCGCAGGGCGGCACCACGGCGCTGTCGATCGCCAAGTCGCGGGGTAGCTCCGGGGCCGCGGTCGCGCAGATGCTCGTGCGCGGCGGCGCCAAGGAATAGGGAGCGCCTTGAGCGGGCGGGACTTCGGCGCGCGCAGCCTGACGGTTGGCGCCGCGCTGTACCTGGCATGTTCCGGC
The DNA here is from genome assembly GCA_031409355.1 of Betaproteobacteria bacterium. Classification (GTDB taxonomy): domain Bacteria; phylum Pseudomonadota; class Gammaproteobacteria; order Burkholderiales; family SG8-39; genus RBG-16-66-20. The sequence goes on from JANNXB010000129.1 coordinate 13,182, forward strand.
GGCAGCGCGCTCGCCGCGGATTTGCCGATATTCGACGCGCACCTGCATTACAGCCACGATGCCTGGGACACGGTGCCGCCGAAAGAGGCGATCGCGATCCTGCGCAAGGCGGGCCTGAAGCGCGCGCTGATTTCGAGCTCCGGCGACGACGGCCAGCAGCGCCTTGCCGCCCTGGCGCCGGACCTGGTGATACCGGAGCTGCGCCCCTACCGCTCGCGCGGCGAGATCGGTTCCTGGTTCCGCGACCAGAGCGTGATCCCGTACCTGGAGGAGCGGCTGGGCAAGTACCGCTACGCCGGGATCGGCGAATTCCACCTTTTCGGCGCCGACGCCGACCTGCCGGTGCCGCGCCGCATGGTGCAGCTCGCGCGCCAGTACAAGCTGTTCCTGCACGCGCATTCGGACGTCGACGCGGTGGAGCGCCTGTTCAAGCAGTGGCCGGAGGCGAGAATCCTCTGGGCCCATTCCGGTTTCGACCGTCCGGAGAAAGTCCGCGAGATGCTGCGCAAGCACAAGAACCTCTGGTGCGACCTCGCGTTCCGCACCGACCAGGCGCGCGGCGGCAAGGTCGATCCGGACTGGCGTGCGGCGTTTCTCGAGTTTCCCGACCGCTTCATGGTCGGCACCGATTCCTTCACCCCGGAACGGTGGCATTACATCGCCGAGCATGCCAATTGGTCGCGGCAGTGGCTCGGCGACCTGCCGAAAGACGTGGCGGAGCAGATCGCGTGGAAAAACGGCGAGAGATTGTTCGGCGGCTTGCTGGCGCAGTAACTGCGCTAGCGAGTATCGCGGCGGCCGCTTGCGAGCTGCCGCCGGGCGTGCGCGTTGAATCCGAGCGGCTTTCAATTTCCTACCGGACGGTGCCGGCAAAGATCGAGGTTGGCCAGCCGTTCGTGCTCGAGCTGGCAGCCTGCGCCAAGCGCGGCGCCGCAGTCTCCGAGCGCGTCAAGCTGGATGCGCACATGCCGGAGCACCGGCACGGCATGAATTACCGCACCAAGGTTGTCTCAAAGGGCGCGGGACGCTTCCATTCCGAGGGCTGGCTGTTCCACATGCCCGGGCGTTGGGAATTCCTGTTCGACATCGACACCGAGCGCCTCACCCATAGCGTGCGCATCGAGTGATTCGTTTTTTCCTTGCCGCGCTGCTGGCGCTGGCGGCGGGACCCCTGGCTGCGCAGTTGCTCGATTTTTCCGAAGCCGAGCAGCGCGCCATCCTGCGCCACGGGCCATGGCCCGCGCCGTGGGCACCCGATCCCAGCAACCGCGTGTCGGGAAACCCCGAGGCGATCGTGTTCGGAGAAAAGCTGTTCTTCGAGCCGCGCCTTTCGCCCTCGGGCAAGGTGCTGTGCGCGACCTGCCACGCGCCGTTCCGCGGCTGGCAGGATGCACGGGCGCGCGCCTTCGGGCTCGCCGAGGCGGATCGCAATACGCAGAGTCTCTTCAACGTGCGCCACAACCGCTGGTTTGGC
>JANNXB010000130.1:0-21770 GCA_031409355.1 Betaproteobacteria bacterium
CGCGGTTCCGGTGGCGGCGGATGCGGGCAATTTCAAGATCATCGACGGCAAGCTCTACCTGTTCGCCAGCCCGCGCGCCCGGCTCTATTTCGAGATGGACCAGGAACGCAACCTGAAGCTCGCCTGGAGCTACTGGGACGCAGAGGTGCGGGATTCGAATTGGCGCCTGCAATCGTGGAAGCGCATGCTGCTGCGCGTGCCGCACTTCAAGAGCAACGCCGACCTCGCCGAGGAATACGAAAGGCGCTTCGGCCGAAAGCCCGGCTAGCGGCGGGACGAGGCCCAGAACAGGCCGACGATGGTCTTCACATCGCTGATGCGACCGTCGGCGGCCATCGCCAGCGCTTCGTCGAACGGCAACGTGAAGACTTCCAGGAACTCGCCCGCGTCCAGCTTCGGTTCGCGCTTTTCGAGCCCGGTCGCTAGCCATAGCTCGATGCCCTCGTCGGAATAGCCGATGGCGTTGTGGATCAGGCCGAGGCGGGTCCATTTTGCCGCGGCATAGCCGGTTTCCTCCAGCAGCTCGCGCTTTCCCGTCTCGAGGTGGTCCTCGCCCGCTTCCAGCTTTCCCGCGGGGATTTCCACGAAATCGCGTCCCAGCGGATAACGGTGCTGGCGTTCGAGCACCACGTCGCCCTGGTCCGTGAGGGCCACCACCGCGACCGCCCCGGGATGCCGGATGTAATCGCGCACCGCCTGCGTGCCGTCCGGCAGCCGCACCTGGTCCTTGTAGACCTTGAAAAATTTCCCGGCGTAGACGATCTCGCCGGAGATGCGCTCTTCCTTGAATTTACTCAAAGACTTTTGATGGCGACGAAGCAGAGCGACATCAGCGGCTGCGGCAGCAGCCCGAGCACGAGCAGCGCGAGGCCGTTGGCGCTGAGCAGCACGCGCGGACCCCAGGACTGGCCGGTGAACGGCGTTTCGTCCTTCGGTTCGTCGAAATACATGAGCTTGACGATGCGCAGGTAGTAGTAGGCCCCGACCAGGGACAGCAGCACCGCCACCACCGCCAGCCAGACCTGGCCGGCGTTTACCGCGGCCGAAAGTACCGCCAGCTTGGCGTAGAAGCCGACCGTGGGCGGCACGCCGGCAAGCGAGAACATCAGCAGCAGAACGAGGAAGGCATACCAGGGGTTGCGCTTGTTCAGGCCCTTCAGGTCTTCCAGGTTCTCGCACTCGAAGCCCTTGCCCGACAGGAACACCAGCAGGCCGAAGGAACCCAGCGACATCAGCACGTAGACCACAGTGTAGAACATCGCCGCGGCGTAGGCGTCCGCCGCATTCAGCAAGTTGCCGCCGACCATGCCCGAGAGCAGGCCGAGCAGCATGAAGCCCATGTGCGCGATGGTTGAATAGGCGAGCATGCGCTTCAGGTTGGTCTGCGCGATCGCGGTGATGTTGCCCAGCGCCATCGAGAGCACCGCCAGGATCGCGAGCATCTGCTGCCAGTCGACCGCCAGGTCGAGCAGCCCGCCCACCAGCAGCCGCATCGCCATGGCGAACGCGGCGAGCTTGGGTGCGGTGCCGATCACGAGGGTCACCGCGGTGGGCGCGCCATGGTAGACGTCCGGAATCCACATGTGGAACGGCACCACGCCCAGCTTGAAGGCGATGCCGGAGACGATGAACACGAGACCGAAGATCAGGAAGGTGTGCTGCGTCGAGTCCTTCGACAGGTTGGCCACCTGCGCGGCCACCGTGGTGAGCGTTAGGCTGCCGGTGGCGCCGTAGATCATCGACATGCCGTAGAGGAGCATGCCGGAGGCTAGCGCGCCCAGCACGAAGTACTTCATCGCCGCCTCGGTGGAGGCCGCCGAGTCCCGGTTCAGGGCCACCATCGCATACAGGCACAGCGACAGCAGCTCGAGGCCGAGGTATACGCTGAGGAAGCTGTTGGCGCTCATCATCACCATCATGCCGAGCAGCGCGAACAGCAGCAGCGCCAGGTATTCGCCGCGCAGCAGCCCGCGGTCGAGCAAGTACTGGCGCGAATACACCAGCGCCGCCGACACCGCGCCATAGGCGGCGAGCTTCAGCACATGCGACATCAGGTCGGCCACGAACAGCTGATGGAAGGCATAGTGCGGCTGCGCCGGGGTGCTGCCGAGCACGAACACGGTGGCCAGCGCGGTGGCGAGGAGCACGCATTGCGCAAGGACGAAGCTGGCGCGCCGGTCCGCGCTCTTCACGAACAGATCCGCGATCAGCAGCGTGCAGGCGCCGGCCAGCAGCGTCAGTTCGGGCAGGACGAGGAAGAGGTCGGCGCGCATGTCAGAACTTCGGCTGCGCGACGTGGCGCAGCAGGTCGTTGACGGAAGCGTGCATCACCTCGGTGAAGGGCAGCGGGTAGATGCCCATGAAGAGGACAGCCACCGCCAGCAGGCCCAGAACGAGAAATTCTCTTGAATTTAAATCTTTTAACTTTGAAACCCCTTCATTCCCAATTGCACCGAATATGACCCGCTTGTACATCCACAGCGTGTAGGCCGCGCCGAACACCAGGGTCGTGGCGGCGGCGAAGGCGAGCCAGAAATTGGCCTTCATCGCGCCCATGATCACCATGAACTCGCCGACGAAGCCGCTGGTCGCGGGCAGGCCGCAGTTGGCCATCGCGAACAGCATCATGAACGAGGCGAACTTCGGCATGGTATTCACCACCCCGCCGTAGTCGGCGATGTTGCGGCTGTGCATGCGGTCGTACATGACGCCCACGCAGAGGAACATGGCGGCCGAGATGAAGCCGTGCGAGATCATCTGCACCAGTGCGCCTTCGACGCCGTAGGCATTGAAGATGAAGAAGCCGAGCGTCACGAAGCCCATGTGCGAGATGGACGAATAGGCGATGAGCTTCTTCATGTCGGTCTGCACCAGCGCCACCAGGCCGATGTAGACCACCGCGATCAGCGACAGGCCGATCATCATCCAGGCCAGCTCGCGCGAGGCGTCCGGCAGGATCGGCAGGCTGAAGCGCACGAAGCCGTAGGCGCCCAGTTTCAGCATGATCGCCGCCAGCACCACCGAGCCGCCGGTGGGCGCCTCCACGTGCGCGTCGGGCAGCCAGGTGTGCACCGGCCACATCGGCACCTTGACCGCGAAAGCGAACAGCAGACCGAAGAACAGCCACTTCTGGGTATCCAGCGGCAGCGGCAGCTTCCACCAGTCCATGACCGCGAAGCTGCCGCCGGACTTGTTGTACAGGTAGAGCAGCGCGACCAGCATCAGGAGCGAGCCGAACAGGGTGTAGAGGAAGAACTTTAGCGCCGCATAGACGCGGTTCTGCCCGCCCCAGACGCCGATGATGACAAACATCGGAATCAGCGTGGCCTCGAAGAAGACGTAAAACAGCATGCCGTCAAGGGCCGAGAAGACGCCGTTCAGCAGCCCCGACATGACGAGGAAGGCGCCCATGTACTGGCCGACGCGCTTTTCGATCACCGTCCAGCCGGCGATCACCACCAGCGGCGTGATGAAGGAATTGAGCAGCAGGAACAGCATCGAAATGCCGTCCACCCCGAGGTGGTACCAGACGTTGAAGCGCGGGATCCAGGCCAGGCGCTCGACGAACTGCATGCCGGGGTTCGACAGGCTGAATCCCGTGTACAACGGGATCGTGACGAGGAAGCCCAGCAGCGCGCCCACCAGCGCGATCGTGCGCTGAAGCGGCGCATTGCGATCGCCGCCGCAAGCCAAAATCAACAGACCGGCGAGGATCGGAACCCAGATTGCGAGGCTGAGGATCATCAGGCGGCGAACACGCGGTACTTGACGAGCGCGTAGAGTGCGCAGACGCCGAAAATCATCATGAAGGCGTACCAGTAGAGGAACCCGCTCTGCGCCAGCCGGATCACGCCGGAGAACCAGCCCACCAGGCGCGCCGAGCCGTTCACCATCACGCCGTCGATGACGCGCTGGTCGCCGCCCTTCCACAAGCCGGTGCCCACGGCCCTTGCGCCCTGCGCGAAGAGCCAGGAATACAGCTCATCGAAGCCGTACTTGCGCTCCACCAGCGCGTAGAAAGGCCCGAACGCCATGGCTATTTTTTTAGGTATTTTTGGATTTTTTATATATAAAAACCAAGCAATTCCAATTCCCGCTACCGCCAGCCAGAACGGCGGCTGCGCCATGCCGTGCAGGGTGTAGCCCCAGAGTCCGTGGTACTCCCCGGGATTGCTCACCAGAGACTTCAGGAAATAGTCGCCGAACACCACGTACCCGATGAACCACCCTGCCCCGATCGACGGGATCGCCAGCAGCACCAGCGGCAGGGTCACCACCGCGGGCGATTCGCGCGGCGGATGGGCCGGATCGAACCTCGGCGCGCCGTGGAACGCCATGAACACCATGCGGAAGGTGTAGGCCGCGGTGACGAAGACGCAGGCCAGGACGCAGAAGTACGCAAAACCCGCGCCCGGGATCTGGGCGTGCTGCGCGGCCTCGATGATCGCGTCCTTGGAATAGAAGCCCGCCAGCGGCGGAATGCCGGCCGAGGCGATGGCGCCGATCAGCAGCGTCCAGTAGGTCCAGGGCATGAATTTCTTCAAACCGCCCATGCGCCGCATGTCCTGCTCGTGGTGCATGGCGATGATCACCGAGCCCGCGGCGAGGAACAGCACCGCCTTGAAGAAGGCGTGCGTCATGAGGTGGAACATCGCCGCCGAATAGGCCGAGGCGCCCAGCGCCACCGTCATGTAGCCCAGCTGCGACAGCGTCGAATAGGCCACCACGCGCTTGATGTCGAACTGCGTCAGCGCCACCAGGCCCATGAAGAGCGCGGTGATGGCACCGATCACCAGGACCACGGATCTTGCAGTTTCACTCAATTCAAAAAGAGGTGACATCCGCGCGACCATGAAGATGCCCGCGGTCACCATGGTCGCGGCGTGGATCAGCGCCGAGATCGGGGTCGGGCCTTCCATCGAGTCGGGCAGCCAGACGTGCAGCGGGAACTGCGCGCTCTTGCCCATCGCGCCGACGAAAAGCAGCAGGCAGATAAGTGTTATGTCAGTTGAATTTACTTTGGAAAAAACCACCGCATAATCGAGCGAGCCGTAGTTCGCGAGGATCAGAGCGATCCCCAGCAGGAAGCCGAAGTCCCCTACCCGGTTCACCAGGAACGCCTTGAGGTTGGCGTAGATCGCCGTCGGCCGCGTGTACCAGAAGCCGATCAGCAGGTAGGACACCAGCCCGACCGCTTCCCAGCCGAAGAACAGCTGCAGGAAGTTGTTGGACATCACCAGCATCAGCATCGAGAAGGTGAAGAGCGAGATGTAGGAAAAGAACCTCTGGTAGCCCGGGTCTTCGGCCATGTAGCCGATGGTGTAGACGTGCACCATGAGCGAGACGAAGGTCACCACGATCATCATCAGCACCGTGAGCCGGTCAATGAGGAAGCCGATTTCCAGCCGTGTGTCGCCCATCGTGGCCCAGGTGTAGATCGTGCCGTTCCAGCTGTTTCCTTTTAAGACCTCTAAAAAGAGAAAAACTGAAAGCAGGAACGAAATCAAAACTCCGAGGATCGTCACGCGGTGCGACCACACGCGGCCGAGCGCCTTGCCGAACAGGCCGGCGAGGATCGCGCCGGCAAGCGGCGCAAGCACGACGACAAGGCCCAGGGTCTTGAGCATCCGGTCCGCTATCCCTTGAGCGAGTCGAGGTCTTCGACGTTGATGGTGTTCAGGTTGCGAAACAGCAGCACCAGGATCGCCAGGCCGATGGCCGATTCGGCCGCGGCGACGGTCAGGATGAAGAACACGAACACCTGCCCCGCGAGGTCGCCCAGGTAATGCGAGAAGGCGATGAAATTCAGGTTTACCGCCAGCAGCATCAGCTCGATCGCCATCAGCAGCACGATCACATTCTTGCGGTTGAGGAAAATCCCGACCACCGCGATCGCGAACAGCAGCGCGCCCAGCACCAGGTAGTGCGACAGGGAGGGCATCAGACGTCCTTCTCCGAGGGCATCGAGACGAGCCGCACGCGGTCCGCGGGCCGCGCCCGGGCCTGCTCGGCGGGATCCTGGCCACGCGCGTCCTTGCGCCGGCGCAGGGTGAGCGCGATCGCCGCGATGATCGCCACCAGCAGGACCACGGCCGCGATCTCGAAGGCGTAGACGTAGTCGGTGTACAGCAGCCTGCCCAGTGCCTTGGTGTTGCTGTAGCTGAGAGGCTGCTCGTTGGGCCGCGGCATGCCGTAGACGCGGTAGGCAAGGACCGAAACCATCTCGAAGGCCATCAGTCCGCCCACCACCAGGGCGGCGGGCATGTTGCGCCAGAACCCCTCGCGCAGGCGCTCGATGTTGATGTCGAGCATCATCACCACGAACAGGAACAGCACCATCACCGCGCCGACGTAGACCACCATCAGGGTAAGGGCGAGGAACTCGGCGCGCAGCAGCAGCCAGATGGCCGAGGCGGTGAAGAACGACAGCACCAGGAAGAGCGCCGCGTGCACCGGGTTGCGCGCGGTGATGACGCACAGCGCCGATCCGAGGAGGATCAGGGCGAAGACGTAGAAGACGATGGCTTCGAACATGGCGGGATCAGCGATAGGCGGCGTCGGCCGCGCGGTCCTTCGCGATCTGCTCTTCGTGACGGTCGCCCACCGCGAGCAGCATCGCCTTGGTGTAGTAGAGGTCGCCGCGTTTCTCGCCGTGGTATTCCATGACACGCGTCTCGACGATTGCGTCCACCGGGCAGGCTTCCTCGCAGAAGCCGCAGAAGATGCACTTCACCAGGTCGATGTCGTAGCGCGTGGTGCGCCTGGTTCCGTCTTCCCTTTGCTCACTTTCAATATGAATGGCAATCGCCGGGCAGACCGCCTCGCACAGCTTGCAGGCGATGCAGCGTTCTTCGCCGTTCGGATAGCGGCGCAGCGCGTGCAGGCCGCGGAAGCGCGGGCTCATCGGCGTCTTTTCCTCCGGGAACTGCTGCGTGATCTTGCGCGCGAACAGGTGACGCCCGGTGAGGGCCAGCCCCCTGAAAAGCTCGATAAGGAGGAAGGACCGGAAAATCTCTGCAATTCGATTCATTTCCACAGGCTCCAGGGCGTCTGCATCCAGGCGCCGATCACGACGATCCACACCAGGGTCAGCGGGATGAAGACCTTCCAGCCCAGGCGCATGATCTGGTCGTAGCGGTAGCGCGGAAAGGTGGCGCGGAACCAGAGGAACAGCGACACCACCAGGAACATCTTGCCAAGCAGCCAGACCACCGGCGGGATGGCGCGGGTCATCGCGCTGTCGATCGGCGGCAGCCAGCCGCCGAAGAACATGACCACCGTCAGCGTGGCGATCAGGATCATGTTCATGTATTCAGCGAGGAAGAACAGCGCGAAGGTCATGCCCGAGTACTCGACCATGTGGCCGGCGACGATCTCGGATTCGCCCTCGACCACGTCGAAGGGCGCGCGGTTGGTCTCGGCCACGCCGGAGATGAAGTAGACCACCAGCATCGGCAGCAGCGGCAGCCAGTTCCAGGACAGGGCCGTGAGCCCCATGTCGGCGAAGGTGCCCTTGCCCTGCGCCGTGACGATGTCCGACAGGTTGAGGCTGCCCGACACCATCAGCACCACCACCAGGGCGAAGCCCATGGCCAGCTCGTAGGACACCATCTGCGCCGCCGAGCGCATCGCGCCGAGGAAGGCGTACTTCGAATTCGAGGCCCAGCCGGCGATGATCACGCCGTAGACGCCCATCGAGGTGAGCGCCATGATGTAGAGCAGGCCGGCGTTGATGTCGGCGAGTACCACCTCCGGCGCGAACGGGATCACCGCCCAGGCCGCGAGCGCCGGGATCAGCATCGCGATCGGCGCCAGGATGAAGAGGAACCTGCTTGCGTTGGCCGGCAGGATGACTTCCTTGAACAGCAGCTTGATGCCGTCGGCAACCGGCTGCGCCAGGCCGCCGAGCCAGCGGATGCCGAAGAAGGTCGTCACGTTCGGTCCCAGGCGGATCTGCATCCAGCCGATCAGCTTGCGCTCCCAGAGCGTCAGGTAGGCCACCGACAACATCAGCGGCACCACGATGGCGACGATGAAGATGAGCGAAGTGACGAGCTCGTACGCCGCCGGACCCCAGGTGGGCCCGAGCTTGAATTCGGCGTAGGCGAGCAGCGAATCGAGCATCTCAGGCCGCTTTCTCGGTGGCCATGCGCTGCAGCGTCACCACGCCGAACATCGCACCCAGATTCGCGGTCGCGGGATGCCCCGCGGCGACGCGCACGCAGTTGTCGGGCAGCTTGTCGTCCACCGCCGCGTAGAGCACGGCTTCGCCCTTGCCCTGCGCTATTTTTATCTTTTCCCCGGAAACCAGATTCAGCTGCGCGAACAGTTTCCTGTTCATCGCAGCCAGGGGCGTGCGCGCATCGCGCGTCTTCTGCAGCGGCACCGAGCGGCGCGCCAAGGGGTCGGTGAAGTAGATCGGGACGTCGGCAATGCGCTGGATTCCCTGGACTGGCTTTTGTTCTGCTTTCACGTCTGAAATTTCATTCGAAAGTAACTTCGAAACATCCCTGCCCGCCAGGCACGCGTCCCTCACCTGTTCCACCGTCTCGTACTCGAACCCAGGCCGCCCGAGCATCGTGCCCAGCACGCGCAGGACCTTCCAGGCCGGACGCGCGTCGCCCAGCGGTCGCACCGCGGCGTGGAACCCCTGCACCCGCCCCTCGGTGTTGATGAAGGTGCCCGACGTCTCCGTAAACGGCGCGATCGGCAGCAGCACGTCGCCGGTGTCGGACTTGAACATGCTCAGGTTTACGATGAACTTTTTTCCTTCAATCAGGCTGGGATTCGCAAGATCGAGATGCGTATCCACGCCCAAGAGAATTAAAGAATTCCTACGTGAAACTTCAGGCAATCCCCCTGCCGCAGGCAATCCCGCCACGTAGCCGCCCACAGAATTGGCGGCCTCCCCGAGGAAGCCGACCTTGACGCCCATGGCCTGGGCCGCAGCATGGATCGCTGCCGCCTGCGGATGCTGTTGCGCGAAGTTGCCGAGAAGAATTGCCGGATTTTTCCCTGCTTTTAATACGTCTGAAAAAGAACCAAGAGCAGAAAGCAGCTCCGACGGCGGAACGATCTTCCGGCTCGCGATCTTCATCAGCCAGTCGTCGTCCACCGAGTGCAGGACGTGGATCTGGCTTCCGCGCTTGGCGGCCTGGCGCAGGCGCTGGGCGATGAGCGGGTGGTCCTTGCGCAGGAAGGAACCCACCACCAGCACCCGGTCGAGCTTGGCGATATCGGCGATCGGCATGCCCAGCCAGGGGATGCCTTTCCTCTTGCCGTCGCCCGAGAAATCGCTGTGCCGCAGGCGGAAATCCGCCGGGCCGCCGAGCTTGCCGGCGAGATGGAGTTCTTCGACGGTCGAATGGGGCGACGCGAGGACGCCAAAATCCTTCAGGCCGTTGACTGCAAATTCAAGCGCGGTCTGCCAGTCGGTTTCTTCCCAGCGACCGTCTTTCCTCACCATCGGCGCCGTGAGGCGCTCGTCCGAATCCAGCGCTGCGTAGGAAAAGCGGTCCTTGTCTGACAGCCAGCATTCGTTGATGGCCTCGTTCTCCAGCGGCAACACCCTCATAACCTTGTTCTGCTTCACCTGCACCACCAGGTTCGAGCCCAGGCCGTCGTGCGGCGACACCGACTTGCGGCGCGCCAGTTCCCAGGTGCGGGCGGAGTAGCGAAAAGGCTTCGAAGTAAGCGCGCCCACCGGGCAGATGTCGATCATGTTGCCGGAAAGCTCTGAATCCACGGACTGGCCGACAAATGCGACGATCTCTGCATGCTCGCCGCGGCCGATCATGCCCAGTTCCATCACGCCGGCCACTTCCTGGCCGAAGCGCACGCAGCGCGTGCACTGGATGCAGCGGCTCATTTCCTCGGCCGCCACCAGCGGGCCGATGTCCTTGTTGAGCACCACGCGCTTGTCTTCCGCGAAGCGCGAGGCGGATCCGCCATAGCCCACGGCGAGGTCCTGCAGCTGGCACTCGCCGCCCTGGTCGCAGATCGGGCAGTCGAGCGGATGGTTGATGAGCAGGAACTCCATGACGCTGTTCTGCGCCTTCTTCGCCAGGCCCGAGGCGGTCTTTACCTTCATGCCGTCGGTCACCGGCGTGGCGCAGGCGGGCAGCGGCTTGGGGGCCTTCTCTACCTCCACCAGGCACATGCGGCAGTTGGCCGCGATCGACAGCTTCTTGTGATAGCAGAAGTGCGGCACGTAGATGCCGAGCTTGTTGGTCGCGTCCATCACGGTCGCACCGTGGGGCACTTCCACTTCCTTGCCGTCGATTTCGACTTTAAGCATGGTCTTTACGCCGCCTTAAGCTTTTCTGTAGAACTTAAAAAAGCCCCGGCGCGACCCCATTTCGGCTCGGTCTCACCCTGCACCAAACAATGCTTGTGTTCGATGTGATGCACGAACTCGGAGCGGAAATGCTTTAGGAAGCTCTTCACCGGCAGCGCGGCGGCGTCGCCCAGCGCGCAGATGGTGCGCCCGGCGATGTTGTCGGCGACGTTGTCCAGCAGCGCGAGGTCTTCCATCCTGCCGTGCCCGGTCTCGATCCGGTGCACCACGCGGTAGAGCCAGCCGGTGCCCTCGCGGCAGGGCGTGCACTGGCCACAGGATTCCTCGAAATAGAAATACGACAGGCGCTCGAGGGCGCGCACCATGCAGGTGGTCTCGTCCATCACGATCACCGCGCCCGAGCCGAGCATCGAGCCGGCCTTGGCGATGGAATCGTAGTCCATGTCGGTCTGCATCATGATCTCGGCCGGCAGCACCGGCATCGAGGAGCCGCCGGGAATCACGGCCTTCAGTTTTTTCCCGCCGCGCATGCCGCCCGCCATCTCCAGCAGCTTCGCGAACGGCATGCCGAGCTTCACTTCGTAATTGCCGGGTTTGGCGACATGGCCGGTCACCGAAAAAAGCTTGGTGCCACCGTTGTTCGGCTTGCCAAGCGCCAGGAACGCTTCACCGCCGTTGCGCACGATCCAGGGCACCGCGGCGAAGGTCTCGGTATTGTTGATGGTGGTGGGCTTGCCGTACAGGCCGTAGCTCGCCGGGAACGGCGGCTTGAAGCGCGGCTGCCCCTTCTTGCCTTCGAGCGATTCCAGCAGCGCGGTCTCTTCGCCGCAGATGTAGGCGCCGTAGCCCGCGTGGGCGTAGAGCTCGAAGGAAAACTCCGAGCCGAGGATGTTCTTGCCGAGGTAGCCGGCCTGCTTCGCTTCTTCCAGGGCCTGCTCGAACACTTCGTAGACTTCCCAGATTTCGCCGTGGATGTAGTTGTAGCCGGCGGTGGCGCCCATGGCGTAGGCGGCGATGATCATCCCCTCGATAACGCTGTGCGGGTTGTAGCGCAGCAGGTCGCGGTCCTTGCAGGTGCCGGGCTCGCCCTCGTCCGAATTGCACACCAGGTACTTGGCGCCGGGGAACTGGCGCGGCATGAACGACCACTTCAGGCCGGTCGGGAAGCCCGCGCCGCCGCGCCCGCGCAGGCCGGACTTCTTCATGTCGGCGATCAGGTCGACCGGCGAGATTTTTTCCTGCAGCAGCTTCTTCAGCGCCTTATAGCCGTCGCGCGATTCGTAGTCCTTGAGGCCCCAATTCTTCCCGTCGAGGCCTTTCATGAGGATCGCGTCGGGACCGTAATCGAGCATGGTCATTTCAGATCCCTGATCAAAGCGTCGATCTTCTCGTTCGACATGTAGTCGTGCATCTTCTTGTTGTTGACGAGGATCACCGGCGCCATGGCGCAGGCACCCATGCACTCGCCTTCCCTGAGCGTGAAGCGGCCGTCGGCGGAAGTCTCGTTGAAGTCGCAGCCGGCCTTTGCCTTGAGGTGGTCGGCCGCCGCGAGCGAGCCCTGCAGGCCGCAGGGCAGGCAGGTGCAGATCGTGAGCTTGTACTTCCCCGTCGGCTTTAGGTTGTACATGCTGTAGAAAGTGGCGACCTCGTAGACCGCCACCGGCGCCATCTCAAGCACCCCCGCCACCTCGTCCATGGTCTCGGTCGAGAGCCAGCCCTTTTCGTCCTGCGCGATAATCAGCGCGCCCATCACCGCGGATTGCTTTTGATCCGCGGGATACTTTTGCACTTCTTTATTTATGAGTTCCAAAGCTTTGGCTGAAAGGGTCATCGGTCCACGTCTCCGAAGACGATATCCATGGTGCCGATGATCGCCACGGCATCGGCGATCATGTGCCCTTTCGACAGTTCGTCCATCGCCGAGAGGTGCGCGAACCCGGGCGAACGCAGCTTCAGGCGGTACGGCTTGTTGGCGCCGTCGGAAACGATGTAGACGCCGAACTCGCCCTTCGGGTGCTCCACCGCGGCGTAGGCCTCGCCTTCCGGGACGTGCATGCCTTCGGTGAAGAGCTTGAAATGGTGGATCAGCTCTTCCATGTTCGACTTCATGTCGGCGCGCGAGGGCGGCGCCACCTTGTTGTTGTCGGTGATCACCGGCCCGGGGTTGACGCGCAGCCAGTCGATGCACTGCCTGACGATGCGGTTCGACTGGCGCATTTCCTCGATGCGGACCAGGTAGCGGTCGTAGGTGTCGCCGTTGACGCCGAGCGGAATGTCGAAGTCGAGCTTGTCGTACACCTCATAGGGCTGCTTGCGGCGCAGATCCCACTCGACGCCCGAGCCGCGCAGCAGCGGGCCGCTGAAGCCAAGCGCCTTGGCGCGCTCCGGCGTGACCACACCGATGCCCACCGTGCGCTGCTTCCAGATGCGGTTCTCGGTTAGCAGCGTCTCGTAGTCGTCGACGCAGGCCGGGAAGCGCCGGGTGAAATCCTCGATGAAATCGAGCAGCGAGCCTTAGCGATTGGACTTCATCTCGCCAAGCACCTTTGCATTGCGCGAATGCTGCGCGCGGTACTGCGGCATCGAATCCGGCAGGTCGCGGTAGACGCCGCCCGGCCGGTAGTAGGCGGCGTGCATGCGCGCGCCCGAAACCGCCTCGTAGCAGTCGAACAGGTCCTCGCGCTCGCGGAAGGCGTAGAGGAACACCGTCATGGCGCCGAGGTCCAGCGCCTGCGCGCCGAGGAACATGAGGTGGTTCAGGATGCGCGTGATCTCGTCGAACATCACCCGGATGTACTGGGCGCGCTGCGGCACCTCGATCTGCAGCAGCTTCTCGATCGCCATGACGTAGGCGTGCTCGTTGCACATCATGGAGACGTAGTCGAGCCGGTCCATGTACGGCAGGTTCTGCAGGTACGTGCGGGTCTCGGCAAGCTTCTCGGTCGCGCGGTGCAGCAGCCCGATGTGCGGGTCGGCGCGCTGGATCACCTCGCCGTCGAGCTCCAGCACCAGGCGCAGCACGCCATGCGCGGCCGGATGCTGTGGCCCGAAGTTGAGTGTGTAATTGCGAATTTCCGCCACGACTTATTTCTTTTCTTCAGCGTAATGCGCTTCGCGCACCACCCGCGGGGTGACTTCGCGCGGCTCGATGGTGACCGGCTGGTAGACCACGCGCTTCTGCTCCGGGTCGTAGCGCATCTCGACGTGGCCGGAGACCGGGAAATCCTTGCGGAACGGATGGCCGATGAAGCCATAGTCGGTGAGAATGCGGCGCAGGTCCGGGTGGCCGTCGAACACGATGCCGAAGAGATCGAAGGCCTCGCGCTCGAACCAGTTGGCGCCGGGCCAGACTTCCACCAGCGAGGCCAGCACCGGGAACGCGTCGTCCGGGCAGAAACTGCGCAGCCGGATGCGCCAGTTGTGCGTGAAGGAAAGAAGGTGCAGCACGGCGGCGTAGGACGCGCCTTGCGCCGGTCGGTCGCCGTAGGTCGAATAATCCACACCGCACAGGTCGACCAGCTGCTCGAACCGGAGGTCGGGATGATCGCGCAGCTTTAGCGCCGTCGCCTTGTAGTCGGCCGCATTGACGACGATGGTGAGCTCGCCCAGTCTTTCCGTGGGAGAAAAACCTTCCCTTGAAAGGACGTCGAACAACCTCTGCAACTTCGGCAGCATTTAGGAACGCACCTGTGCGTTAGCGAGCAATCGTATTTGTTCTTTTGATCTTGTTCTGCAGCTGCAGGATGCCGTAGAGCAGTGCTTCAGCCGTGGGCGGGCAACCGGGTACGTAAACGTCCACCGGCACGATGCGGTCGCAGCCGCGCACCACCGAGTACGAGTAGTGGTAGTAGCCGCCGCCGTTGGCGCAGGAACCCATCGAAATCACCCAGCGCGGCTCGGCCATTTGGTCGTAGACCTTGCGCAGCGCCGGCGCCATCTTGTTGCACAGCGTGCCGGCGACGATCATGACATCCGATTGCCGCGGGCTCGGGCGGAACACGACCCCGAAGCGGTCCAGGTCGTAGCGCGCGGCGCCTGCATGCATCATTTCGACCGCGCAGCAGGCGAGGCCGAAGGTCATCGGCCAGAGCGAGCCGGTGCGCGTCCAGTTGATCAGGTTGTCGAGCTGGGTGGTCGCGAAGCCCTGCTTCAGGACGCCTTCTATTCCCACTCGAGCGCTCCCTTCATCCATTCGTAGACGAAGCCCACGACCAGGATGCCGAGGAACAGCATCATCGCGAGGAACCCGGGCATGCCAATCTCGTTGATCACCACGGCCCATGGAAACAGGAACGCGATCTCGAGGTCGAACAGGATGAACAGGATCGCGACCAGGTAGTAGCGCACGTCGAACTTCATGCGCGCGTCCTCGAAGGCCTCGAAGCCGCATTCGTAGGGGGAAAGCTTTGCCGCGTCCGGCCGGTGCGGGCCGAGCAGCGAACCGAGGACCACCGGCGCAACGCCGACGACGAGGCCGACCAGGATGAACAGCAGGATCGGAAAATACTCGGCAAGCATGCGCTTCTGGTTCCCCTGATCAACGCAAAAACAATGGTGCCCACGAGCAGACTCGAACTGCTACGGCGGTTTAGGCCACCAGCCCCTCAAGCTGGCGTGTCTACCAATTTCACCACGTGGGCGCTTTTTTACACTGCTTTTCTCCTGAACAGCCCTCGGATTATCCCTCAATTTCACTGCGGGACATCCTTCCCTTTCGAACCTTCCTTCGGCGCCGCCGGCGCTTTCGGGCTATCCGCGGGCGGCTTGTCCGCAGCCGCCTTTTCAGGCGCCTTTTCCGCCGCTTTCTCCGCGGGCTGCGATTTCACCGCATCGAGCACGCCGCCGCCGGTCTTCGGCTTGTTGGTCGCGAGGTAGGCCAGCCCGAGGCTGGTCAGGAAAAATACCGTCGCCAGCACCGCCGTCGCGCGCGACAGGAAGTTCGCCGAGCCAGTGGCGCCGAACAGGCTGCTCGAGGAGCCGCCGCCGAATCCGGAACCCATGTCCGCGCCCTTGCCGTGCTGGAGCAGCACCAGCCCGATGATCACGAGGGCCACCAGCACGTGCAATCCGATCACTATGTTGATCCACATTTCCATTGGTTCAGCCTTTTCGTTTAGCGCGCACCGCAGCCTCAACTATGGCGATGAAATCATCCGCCACCAGCGACGCCCCGCCGATCAATCCGCCGTCCACATCCGGCAACGCGAACAGGCTCGCCGCGTTGCCAGGCTTCACGCTGCCGCCGTACAGCAGGCGCGTGGCCGGAGTCAGTCTCTTTCTCAGGAAGGAATGAACCTCCTGAACCTGCTCCGGCGTAGCCGTCCGTCCCGTGCCGATCGCCCACACCGGTTCGTAGGCGACCACCGCTTCCCCGAATTTTTCTTTCCCGCTAAAGGAAAAAACAGCCTCAAGCTGCCGCCAGACCACTTCTTCCGTCCTGCCCGCCTCGCGCTCCGCCAGCGTTTCGCCGAGGCAGAGGACCGGGGTCAACTCCTGCGCCTGGGCGGCCGAGAACTTCGCCGCCACCACCGCGTCCGTATCGCCGTAATGCTGGCGGCGCTCGGAATGCCCAACCAGCACGTAGCGGCAGCCGAACTCCTTCAGCATCGCGCCCGACACTTCGCCGGTATACGCCCCCTGCGCGTGTTCGCTCATGTTCTGCGCGCCCCAGGCCAGCCGCTTTCCGGCAAGCTGCCCGGCGACCTCGCCGAGGTAGGGAAATGGAACGCACACCGCGCATTCCATGCCCTCCAGGCTTCCGGTCCCGGCCACGACGGCCTCCAGCAAGGCCCGGTTCGACGTCCGGTTGCCGTGCATTTTCCAATTGCCGGCAACCAAGGGGATGCGCATCGCGTTCAGGGTTCTGCAAACCACTGAATTTTACCGTATTAACGTCTATTTTGCGCCGCAATAAGCGCGGCGAACCGGCGCACCTCCATGCCGCGCGCCGCGCCCAGTGCCGCAGCCGCCGCGTTGGCATACGAGATCATTCCGGTTTCCCAGGCCGAGCGCCCATCGCCGATGCGCGCGCTCATGCAATCCACCGCGACCGCCGGCATTCCGCGCAGGTTGAGCACCGGCAGGCGCGTCACGCCGATCCGGTCCGCGCCAACACCCGCGTCGTTGAACACCGCTGCGGCGGCGGCCACGCCCAGCGCGGATTCGGGCCTGCCGCCATGCAGCGCGCCGTGCGAACCGATGACCAGGATCCGGCCGCCATCCGCGGGATCGATCTTGCCGACCGAATCCAGCGCCCAGGTTTCCGGCGGCCCGCCTTCCACGCGCCAGCGCCCTTCCGAATACGGCGGCGGCGCGCAACGCGGCGCCGCCGCGCCCCGCAGGCGGCCGACCGCTTCCTGGCAGGACTGGCCGGCGGCCACGCCGCAAAGCGCCGCATAGGCGTTCGCGTGGCTGATGATGCCGCGCGCCAGCATGTCGGCGCCGTCGCCGATGCGCGCGCTCATGCAATCCACGGTGGCGGCGGCCATGCCGATATCGTCGAGGTACGCGAGACCGGCTATGCCCGCGCGGTCTTTGCCGACGCCGGCGTCGTTCAGGATCAGGGCATGCGCGCCGGCTGTGGCGCCGAACCAGGCGGCAATCACGCCACCATGCGATCCCGCGACCAGCACCTTGCCGGCGACAGCCGCAAGCTGCGTGACGCTTTCCGCAGTGGCGACTGAAATCCGGCTCATTTCACCAGCGCATGCAGGATCGCTTCAGCGTTCACGCGGGACTCGTCTTCAAGCGGCGGCGAATATCCCACCGGGATGCGCGCGCCGCCCACCCTCTTCACCGGAATGCCGAGTTCCTCCGCCACGGTGGCCGCGATCTCCGCGCCGAAACCGGCCACGCGCACCGCCTCGTGCGCGACGACCAGGCGTTTCGTTTTCGCAGCGGAGGCCAGCACGGTGTCGCGATCCCAGGGCCAGATGGTGCGCAAGTCGATCAGTTCGACGGAAACGCCTTTGGCTTTTTCTATAGCCTCAAGAGCAACCTGCGTGGTGCGGGACCAGGTGACGAGCGTGACGTCGCTGCCTTGCCGGACGACCCTGGCCTTTCCCAGCGCAACTTTCTCGCCTTCCACGACCTCACCTTCCAGGCTCCAAAGCTCCTTGTGTTCCATGAAGATCACGGGATCGCCGCAATCGATTGCCGCGGCGAGCAGCGAATGGTTGTCCTGCGGCGTGCCCGGCGTCACCACCACCAGTCCCGGCACGTGCGCGAACCAGGCTTCCAGGCTTTGCGAGTGCTGTGCCGCCGAGCCGCTCCAGAGGCCGATCGGCAGGCGCGCGACGAGAGGCACCCTGCCCTGCCCGCCGAACATGTAGCGCGCCTTGGCCGCCTGGTTGACGATCTCGTCGATGGCGCAGAGCGCGAAATCCACCACTCGCATCTCGACCACGGGCTTCAGTCCCGTCAGCGCCATGCCAACCGCGGCGCCCATGATCGTGGACTCCGAGATCGGGGTGTCGATCACGCGCGCCGCGCCGAACTTCTGCTGCAAGCCGCGGTACTGTCCGAAGACGCCGCCGCGGCCGACGTCTTCGCCCAGCGCGACCACGCGCGCATCGGCCGCCATGGCGCGCTCTAGCGCTGCGCATGCAGCTGCGCCGTAGTTCATCCGAGCCATCTGCCGCTCCCGACGTCCTGGATATCCGTGTAGGCACCGCTCTTCTCAGGCCACGGCGCGGATGCTGCGGCTTGCAGCGCGGCCTTCACCTCCGACTGCACTTCCACCTGAATTCGTTTTGCATCCCTTTTCGCTATCTTGAATCTCAACAGCGGGTCGTCTTCCAAAGCCCGCGCGACTTCCTCCCCGTCACGGTACGCCGCCGCATCCACCGACACGTGGCCCTTGAAGCGATAGGTCACCGCGTGAAGGAACTGCGGGCCCTTCCCTGCGCGGATTTTCTCCAGCAGGGACGCGGAGGCACGATCAACAGCCAGGACATCATTGCCATCGACCTCCACGCCATCGATGCCGATCGCCCTGGCGCGCGCGAGCGGACCCGCGCCCGCGGTCATCGCCTCGGTGGAGGTGGTCGCCGACCAGCGGTTGTCTTCGCAGACGAACAGCACCGCGAGCTCGTGGACTTTCGCCCAGTTGAGGCTCTCGAGGAAGGGGCCGCGATTGATCGCGCCATCGCCGAAGAAGCAGGCGACCACGTTCTCCTTTGCCTGCAGCTTCAGCGCATGCGCCGCGCCGACCGCGATCGGCATGCCGGCGGCGACCACTCCGTTGGCGCCCAGCATGCCGACCGAGAAGTCGGCAATGTGCATGGAGCCGCCCTTGCCGCCATTGGTGCCGCCCGCGCGGCCGAAGAGCTCGCACATCATTTTTTCCATCGAGGCGCCCTTGGCGAGGGTGTGACCATGCCCTCGGTGCGTCGAGGTGAGCAGGTCTTCCCGCGCGAGATTGATACAGACGCCGGCCGCCACCGCCTCCTGCCCGGTGGACAGGTGCAGCGGGCCGCGCACGCGGGCGGCGGCGACTTGCGCCGCGCCGAACGCCGATACGCTGCCCTGGGATGCTTCCTCTGCCGCATTTTCGAACGCCCGAATACGCGCCATCGTGCGATAGAGCGCGAGCGCTCTGTCCATGGATTTCATCGGTGCGAGCGCAAGATTGCGGAGTTAGACCAAGGCTGCCTTGCGGACCGAGTCGGCGATGGATTTCGCCGCGGACTCGATGGCTTCGCGCGGCTCGCCTTCCACCATGACGCGCAGCACCGGCTCGGTGCCCGAGGGCCGCAGCAGCACACGGCCGCGGCCATTCAGTGAACGCTCGGCTCGCGACTGGGCGTCGGCGATCGGCTGGTGCTTTTTCCAGTCAAAGCCTTTCGGCACTTTCACGTTCAGCAGCACCTGCGGGTACATCCTGAGCTCGGCGGTGAGTTCCCCGAGGGTCTTTCCCGATTCGCGCATCGCCGTGAGCACCTGCAGCGCCGAGATGATGCCATCGCCGGTGGTGTGCTTGTCCAGGCAGAGGATGTGGCCGGAATTCTCGCCGCCGAGCAACCAGTTCTTCTCCCGCATCAGCTCGATCACGTAGCGGTCGCCGACGCGCGCGCGCGCGAACGGCACGTCCATGCCCGCCAGCGCCTGCTCCAGCGCGAGGTTGGTCATCAGCGTGCCGGCGACGCCTGCGACCGCCCCTTTCGCCGCGCGGTGCTTGACGATCGCATACAGCAGCTGGTCGCCGTCGTAGGTCGTGCCCGCCGCGTCCACCATCACCAGGCGATCCGCGTCGCCGTCAAGGGCAATGCCGAGATCCGCCTTCCTGCGCTTGACTTCCGCCACCAGGTTGTCCGTCGCCGTGGCGCCGAACTTGTCGTTGATGTTGAAGCCGTCGGGCGACACGCCGATCGCGCTCACCGTCGCGCCCAGCTCGTGGAACACCTTTGGCGCCACCTCGTAGGCGGCGCCGTGGGCGCAATCGACGACGATGTTCATGCCTTTCAGGTCCAGTTCGTTCGGAAAGGTCGACTTGCAGAATCCGACGTAGCGCCCCAGTGCGTCGTCCACGCGTTGCGCGCGGCCGAGTTTCGCGGATTCGTTGCATCCGATCGGCTGATCAAGCATGTGCTCGATCTCGGCTTCCACCGCGTCGGGCAGCTTGTAACCGTCGCGAGAGAAGAATTTGATGCCGTTGTCGGCATAGGGATTGTGCGAGGCGCTGATCACCACTCCCGCCGATAGCCGCAGCGCGCGCGTGAGGTACGCGACACCCGGTGTGGGCAACGGGCCGCACAGCAGCACGTCCACGCCCGCCGCGGAAAACCCAGCCTCCAGCGCCGCCTCGACCATGTAGCCGGAAATCCGGGTGTCCTTGCCGATCAGCACCGAAGGGTTCTTGCTTTTTCCAGAAAGAACTTTTCCAGCCGCATAGCCAAGGCGCAATACGAAATCGGGCGTCATCGGGGCTTGCCCGACGGTGCCGCGGATGCCGTCCGTGCCGAAATATTTTCTGCTCATGCCTTCTCCAGCGCCTGCATCACGGCCAGCGCGTCGCGCGTTTCCCTGACGTCATGCACGCGCAGTATTGTCGCTCCATGCTGGATTGCGAGCAAAGCGGCCGCCAGGCTGGCCGCCAGCCGCTCGGTCACCGGCCTGCCGGTGATCGCGCCCAGCGTGGACTTGCGCGACCAGCCGGCGACCACGGGGACCCCCAGCGCGGCCAGCTCTGGCAGGCGCTTTAGCAGGGTGAGGTTGTGCTGGACGGTCTTGCCAAAACCGAATCCGGGATCGATGGTGATCCGGTCTTTTTCGATCCCCGCGATCTGGCAAGCTGAAATTCTGGCCAAAAGAAAATCCCGGACTTCAGGAACCACGGTTGCGTAGCTCGGCGCCTGCTGCATGGACGCCGGGTCGCCTTTCTTGTGCATGAGGCAAACCGCGCAATCCGTGTCCGCCACCGCATCCAGCGCGCCCGACGCCTCCAGCGCCTCGATGTCATTGATCATCGACGCGCCGGCCGCCAGAGCTTCCCGCATCACTCGCGGGCGCCGTGTGTCGACTGAAACGGGCACGTCCTTGAGGGCTTTCAGGACGGGAAGAATCCGATCAAGCTCCTCCTGTTCCGCAACGGCCTGGGCACCAGGCCGTGAGGACTCGCCGCCGATGTCCAGGATGTCCGCGCCCTCCTCGATCAACCGTCGCCCATGCTCGATCGCTGCCTTCGAATCGAGAAACCGGCCGCCGTCGGAAAAGGAATCGGGCGTGATGTTCACCACGCCCATGATGAGCGGCCGGTCAAGCGGCAGGAGGAACCCGCCGCAACGGAGTATCCCGCTCAGGCGCTCGCGGCCGGCGCGGCGGCACCTTGCGCGCCGTCTGCGGGCGGGCTCGGCGGCACGCTCGGCGACGGGATTTTCGGCGGACGCGGCGGCTTGCCCGCCATGATGTCGCCGAGCTGGTCGGAATCCAGCGTCTCGAGCTCGAGCAGCGCGGTCGCCATCGCCTCGACTTTGTCGCGGTTGTCCTCGATCAGCTTGCGCGCGACCTTGTACTGCTCGTCGACGATGCGCCGGATCTCCGCGTCCACCTTCTGCATCGTGGTCTCGGACACGTTCTTGTGCGTGGTGATCGAACGGCCGAGGAACACTTCGCCCTCGTTCTCGCCGTAGACCATCGGCCCGAGCGCGTCCGACATGCCCCACTGCGTCACCATGCGGCGCGCGAGATCGGTCGCGCGCTCGAAGTCGTTCGAGGCGCCCGTGGTCATCTGGTGCATGAAGATCTCTTCCGCGATGCGGCCGCCGAACAGCACCGCGATGGTGTTGAGGAGCCGGTCACGGTCCTGGCTGTAGCGGTCTTCCGAGGGCAGCTGCATGGTGACGCCCAGCGCGCGGCCGCGCGGAATGATCGTCACCTTGTGCACCGGATCGGTCTTCGGCAGCAGCGTGGCGACCAGCGCATGGCCCGACTCGTGGTAGGCGGTGTTCCTGCGCTCTTCCTCCGGCATCACCAT
>JANNXB010000131.1:0-5478 GCA_031409355.1 Betaproteobacteria bacterium
TGAACACCGGGTTCTTCAGCAGTTCCTCGCGCGCCGCGGCGACCTGGTGGATGAGCAGGTCGACGCCCGTCGCATGCTTGATCAGGTTCTCATTGAATTTCGTGTCCCCCGAGATCGCCATCGAGCGCCCGCCGAAATCGACGCGAAAACCGAAGGCCGGCTTGATCAGCGCCCCGTGATCCACCTCGAACGCGGTGACCTTGACGCCATCCCTGTCATAAACCACGCCCTCCTTGAACTCGATGGTCTCCACCGCGACGTTCTCCGGCTTCAATCCCTGATCGGCGATGCGCGTCTTGATGTCCCAGTCGTACGCTCTCTGGAGACCCTGCATCATTCCGGCGGTACCGGCGGGTCCGAACACCCTGAACGGGCCGTTGCGCTGCGCGTAGGTCGCTTCGAGCCAGCCGGTGAGCCACAGGTCGGGAATGCCGACGATATGGTCGGAGTGCAGATGGGTGATGAACAGTTTGTCGGCCTCGCCCAGTCGCACGCGCGATTGCATCAGCCGCTGGGTCACGCCGCGCCCGGCGTCGAACAGCAGCGTCTGGCCGCCCACCTGGACCAGCGTCCCCGGTCCGAAGCGGGTCATCACCGGCGCCGGGCTGCCGGTGCCCAGCAGTGTGACGACGAAATCCGGCTGCTGCGCCTGCGTTCCGCCACACAAGAACAGCAATATCAATAGTAGTCGACGCATGGTTTTCTCCTGCTGCATTATCATAACTGCTAGCGGGAGGACCATCATGAGAAGAATCTTTGCGCGGGCGAGCACTCCACTGTTGTGTGCCGGCCTTGCGGCGTTCCTGGGTCTCGTTGCCAATCCTGCCGCGGCGCAGGCCTGGCCAACGAAGAGCATCACCATCATCGTGCCCCTCGCGGCGGGGACGGGCATGGATACCCTGGTACGCCTCTACGGGGAACGCCTGTCGCAAGCCCTTGGCAAACCGGTGATCGTGGATAACCGGCCCGGCGCGGCGTTGATGCTGGGCGTCGGCGTGCTGGCCAAAGCGACGCCGGACGGCCACACGCTGGGGGTGGCGACCGCGCCCGCCCTGGCGATCAATCCCACTCTGTACAAGCAGGTTGCCTACGACGCGGAAAAGGATTTCGTGCCGATTTCGCTTTACGTAAAATCTCCCTTCATCCTGGTGATCAATCCCGCTCTTGGCGCGCGCAACGTGCCGGAACTGTTGAAACTCGCGAAGGAAAGCAGCGCGCCGTTCAGCTTCAGCAGTTCGGGCACGGGAACCGCCCAGCATCTCGGCGTCGAACTGATCAAGCAGAAATTCGGCCTCGACATGACCCATGTGCCCTACAAGAACAGCGGGCAATCGATAACGGACATCATGGCCGGGCACGTGAGCATGGCGTTCGCCGAGGCCGGAATTTCCCTGCCGTTGGTCCGTGACGGCAAGCTGCGTGCCCTGGCGGTGTCGTCCGTCAATCGCTTGCCCGGCTTGCCGGATGTGCCGACATTCGCCGAAGCGGCCGGATGGGCCGACTTTGAAGCGGTGTCGTGGCATGTGCTGCTGGCGCCTGCGGGCACGCCTGCCGAGATCGTCAATCGCCTGCAGCAGGAAATGAGGCGCATCCTCGCGACGCCGGAAATTCAGCAACGCATCGCCAACGTGGGCCTGATCCCATTTGAAGCACCTTCCGCTGCGGCTACTTCACAGTACATTCGCGCCGAGCGCGGAAAATGGGCGGCACTGGTGAAATCGCTTGGCCTGGAGGGCTCGCAATAAGGCGCGGTCCATTCGCGGCTGTTTCGACGTGAACGTCGCGTTCTCAGACTCGCCCGACGTATCCGCCTTCGCCAATCGCCTGCGCAAGAACCTCGCCTACCGGCGAAAATGGGCGCGCAAGCGCGGCGTCTCGTGTTTCCGCGTCTACGACCGCGACGTCCCGCAATTTCCCTTCGCAATCGACTGGTTCGAGACCGTCGGCCCGCGCAGCGAGGCGCATCTGCACGTGCAGGAGATCGATACCGGCTGGAGAATGAGTGACGAGGACTACAAGGCGTGGCTGGCCGCCGTGTGCGATGCGGCCTGCGCCGTCTGCGCGGTGCCTGCCGCGCAGCTGCACCTGAAGCGCCGCGAGCGCCAGCGCGGCGTCGCGCAGTACGAAAAAGCCGATGCGGCGGCTGCGGAGGTGTTCCTGGTCGAGGAGGCGGGTAACCGGTTCGAAATCAACCTGGACAGCTACCTCGACACGGGACTCTTCCTGGACCATCGTCCGATGCGCGCGCGCGTGGCCGAAACCATCGCGCTGCGCGCCAAGGCAGGGACCGGCACGCGCTTCCTGAACCTCTTCGCGTATACCGGCAGCTTTACGGTCTACGCCGCGAGGGCCGGCTCGAGCCGTTCGTCAACGATCGACCTTTCCAACACCTATCAGGCGTGGACGGCGCGCAATTTCACGCTAAATGGCATGGATTCGATCCGGCACGTGCTGGTCCGTGCCGACGTGCTCGCATGGCTTGCCGATGCGGTTGCCGCCGGGGAGCGTTATGACGTCATCGTCCTCGATCCGCCCTCGTTCTCGAACTCGAAGAAAATGCAAGGCGTACTGGACGTGCAGCGCGACCATGTCCGGCTGGTGAGCCAGTGCCTGGACCTGTTGGCGGACGGGGGCGAGTTGTTTTTCTCGACGAACCTGCGTTCGTTCTCGATCGATCCGGAATTGGAGCGGCGTTTCGCGCCGCGAGAGATAACGCGCCTGACCGTGCCCGAGGACTTCAAGCGCCCCGGCAAGCCGCCGCACCGTGCCTGGCACTTCAAAAAGTGACTTGGGCAGTTTCCAGCGCCACTTTTTCGAGCTTCGCTCGATCCAGTGTCACGCCGAGGCCGGGTCCCTTGGGCAGTTGCATTCTTCCGTCCACGACCGCCTGCGGCTCGGTGATGACGTCCGCCGACATGAAATGCAGGCTGGCGTCGTTCGGGTATTCGAACTCGGGCAGCGCCGAGGCGAGGTGCAGGTTGGCGACGGTGGAGATGCCTGTCTCGTAGACGCTGTGCAGCGCCGGCTGGAGGCCGAATGCTTTCACTACTTTCGCCATGCGGCGCACGGCGTCGATGCCGCCCCACATGAAGAGGTCGCCCAGGACCACGTCCACCGCCTGGCGGCGGATCGCGGGTGCGAGCTGCTCGTCTTTCACGACCCACATGTTGGTCGCCACCGGCGTCTTCACCGCGGCTTTCAGGCGCGCGATGCCTTCGACTTCGCCGGTCGGGTCTTCGAAGAATTCCAGGCCAAGATTGTCGAGCCGTTGGCAGAGCGCGATGGCGGTCGCCGGACCGTAGTTGGCATTGGGATCGAAGCGGATGCGCACCTTGGGCATCGCTTCCCTTAGCTCGTTCAGGAGCTTCCAGTCCCATTCGGGCGAGTAGGCGGCGCTCTTCAGCTTGAAGTTGCGGAAGCCGAACTTGCGCACCTGTTCCTGAGCGAAATCCACCACCAGTCGCGTATTGGCGAGCACGTCCAGGTGGGCGGTGAGTTCGTCACGCGTGCCGGCCTTCGTAAGGATCGCGGCGGGCAGTGTGGAGACGACGTCGATGGATTCGCGCCCCCGCTTGCCGACCAGCTCGGCGAGGGACATTTTCAGGCTTTGCGCGACCGCGTCCCAGGCCGCAAGGTCGAGCCCGGCCAGCGCCGCGCGGCCGTTGCGGCCGTACTTGTTGTCGTAGTTCGACTTGCCGAGCGTGGCGCTGCGCAGCGCGGTGCGGTCGAGCGCATCCTTGCCGAGCCAGCCCTTCGAAAACTGCTTCGCCAGGCCGAACACCTCGGGCGTGCCCCAGGTGTCGCCGAGCCCGACGATGCCGTTCTTCAGCGTGAGCTCGAGCACCGTGCGCTCGGCTTTCTGGATCACGAACATCGAGCCCGCGTGCACCATGGTGAGCGGAATCGATACGCGGGTCAGGCGTATCGCGGAAATATTCAGCTTTGCCACTGGATCGTGCTGAAGGAGGGTTCCGAGGGCCAGTCAATTCCCATGCCGGGAAGTTCCGATACAGGAATCAAATCATTCGAAGACGAACGAACAATGATTTTTGTATCCTCTCCCTTGATCGTCGCCGCCAGCGCGGCGCAGTATTGAATCTCCCAGGGGTGCGCGTTTGGCGCGAGGAGGGCGATGCCGAGGTCGAAGGCCTGCGCCACGGCGGCGATGGTCACGACCTGCTCGACGGAGCCCCAGGCGAACGGGTCGATGCGCAGGAGGTCGTACTTGTTGTCGAGGACGCTTTTGCGGAGGGCGGTCCAGTCAGAAGGGAGTACGGGGTTCTCGTCCTTCAGGATTGAAATCTTCTTCCTGTAAGCCCCCCCCAACAAACCCCAGAGCGGTACCCCCTTGTTCCTGCCCAGCGCATCCCAGGCGGCCATGTCGCGGGCGACGCCGGCATCCATGTTCAGGGTAAAGCCGAATCCCCCGGTGCCGTCGGCGGCGAGCACGCGCGCGACGAGGGCTTCGGCGCCCGAGGCGATGCGAATCGAATGCACGTGCGCGTGCCTGATCGAGACCGGGGCGACCATGTCAGCTCAGCGCCAGACCTTCATTTCCATACTTCACGCGAGACTTCGACGACGCGCTCGAGCTTGCGCCACTGCTCGTCGAAGGAGAGCGCGTTGCCGTGGTGGGTGCTTGAAAAGCCGCACTGCGGGGAGAGGCAGAGGTTTTCCAGGGGGACGAATTTTTCCGCTTCTTTTATTTTTTTAAGAATGAATTCCTTTGATTCAAGTTCTCCGACTTTGGTGGTCACGAGCCCCAGCACCACCTTCTTGTCCTTGGGCAGGTAACGCAGCGGCTCGAAGCCGCCCGAGCGCTCGTCGTCGAATTCCATGAAAAACGCGTCCACGGCCGAGGAAAACATGGCTTCGGCGACGCTCTCGTAGCCGCCCGAAGCGACCCAGCTGCTCTTGAAGTTGCCGCGGCAGGTGTGCATGGTCACGGTCATTCCCGCGGGCCGGTTTTTCAGCGCGTTGCTCGTGGCGTCGGCGTAGGCGCGCGGCAGCTTCGCCGGGTCGTCGCCATTCTGGCGCGCCGTTTCCTGGATCTTCGGATCGCAGAGGTAGGAGAAGCTCACATCGTCCAGCTGCAGGTAGGTGCAGCCAGCGTCGGCGAACTGCCGGATGGCCTTGGCATAGGCCGCCGAGGCGTCGGCCCAGAACTCGGCCAGGTCCGGATACACGTCCTTCGAGATGGAGCTGCGGCCGCCGCGCAGGTGGAGCATGGCCGGGGAAGGAATGGTCAGTTTTGCCGTTTTTTTGGTATTTTCTTTTAAAAACAGAAAGTCACTGACAAAAATCGGCTTCGAACAACCGAGCTTCCCGGTGACGGAGGGGATCGGCGGCTGCTCCTCGGTGCCGCCGAACTTCGGGCCAGGATTGCTCACGGCG
Organism: Betaproteobacteria bacterium; assembly: GCA_031409355.1. Taxonomy (GTDB): domain Bacteria; phylum Pseudomonadota; class Gammaproteobacteria; order Burkholderiales; family SG8-39; genus RBG-16-66-20. Next base: position 5,395 of record JANNXB010000131.1, read on the forward strand.
CTGACGCCGTCGAGCTGCGTCATGAAGTCCAGGTGCCACCAGTCGCGGCGCATCTCGCCGTCGGTGATGGACTGCAGGCCGATC
>JANNXB010000132.1:0-6319 GCA_031409355.1 Betaproteobacteria bacterium
TCGCGCTTGAACTCGATCACGGCCTCCACCGGCACCCAGTACTCGTGCCAGCGCCAGGCGTCGAACTCGGGCTTGCCGTTGCCGCGCAGCTTGACGTCGCAATCGCGCCCGATCATGCGCAGCAGGTACCAGATCTGCTTCTGGCCGCGGTAGGTGCCGCGCCAGTCGCGCCGGATCCATTTCTCCGGCACCTCGTAGCGCAGCCACTGGCGCGTGCGGCCGAGGATACGCACATGCTCGGGTTTCAGGCCGACCTCTTCCTCGAGCTCGCGGAACATCGCCTGCTCGGGGGACTCGCCGGACTTGATGCCGCCCTGCGGAAACTGCCAGGCGTGCTGGTTGACCCTCTTGCCCCAGAACACGTCGTTATGCGCGTTCAGGAGCAGGATGCCCACGTTCGGACGGTAGCCGTCTCGGTCGAGCATGGCGATACCACCTAAGCTAAAATTCTCTGCTGCATTTTTCCACACCCTCACCTTAAATTCAACGCCGAATCTGCCTGACGATGCGCTCTTCACGCCACTTCATTTCGACCATCAAGGAAGTGCCTGCCGACGCCGAACTCGTCAGCCACAAGCTGATGCTGCGCGCCGGCATGATCCGGCGCCTGGCGGCCGGGATCTACACCTGGATGCCGGTCGGCCTGCGGGTGGTGCGCAAGATCGAGGCGATCGTGCGCGAGGAGATGAACCGGGCGGGGGCGACCGAACTGTCGATGCCGGTGGTGCAGCCGGCCGAACTGTGGCGCGAGTCGGGCCGCTGGGACGCCTACGGGCCGGAGCTGCTGCGCTTCAAGGACCGGCACGAGCGCGATTTCATCATCCAGCCCACCTCGGAAGAGGTGATCACCGAGATCGCACGCGCCGAGCTGCGCAGCTACCGCAAGCTGCCGGTGCACTTCTACCAGATCCAGACCAAGTTCCGCGACGAGCGCCGGCCGCGCTTCGGCGTGATGCGCGGGCGCGAATTCATCATGAAGGACGGCTACTCCTTCCACGCCGACTACGAGAGCCTTGAGCGCGAATACCGCAATATGTACGACACCTACACACGCATCTTCACCCGGCTGGGGTTGAAGTTCCGCGCCGTCGCCGCCGACACCGGCGCCATCGGCGGCACCGGCTCGCACGAGTTCCAGGTGCTCGCCGACTCGGGCGAGGACGCCATCGCCTGGGCGCCGGATTCCGACTACGCCGCCAACCTGGAACTCGCGGAAGCCGTATCCCCCGCTGAAAAAAGGAAAGCTCCTGGAGAGGCGATGCAGAAGATCGCCACGCCGGGCAAGTCGACCTGCGAGGACGTCGCCGCCCTGCTGCAACTGCCGCTGCAGCGCACGATCAAGGCCCTCGCGGTGATGCAGGACAAGGAGTTCGTCCTGGCGTTCGTCCGGGGCGATCACAGCCTGAACGAGATCAAGACCCAGAAATTCCTCGGCACGTTCCGCTTCGCCTCCGAAACCGAGATCCGCACAGCCCTGGCGTGCAAGCCGGGCTACATCGGTCCCGTGGGAGCGAAAACCCGTATCGTCGCCGACCGCACGGTCGCCGCGATGGCGGACTTCGTCTGCGGCGCGAATGAGGAAGGCTTTCACCTCACCGGCGTGAACTGGAGCCGCGACGCGGGCGAGCCCGAAGTGGCGGACATCCGCAACATCCGTGAAGGGGATCCGAGCCCGGATGGCAAGGGCACGCTGAAGATCCTGCGCGGCATCGAGGTCGGCCACATCTTCCAGCTGCGCACCAAGTATTCTGAGGCGCTGAAGGCGACCTACCTGGACGCCAAGGGCCGGCCGCAGCCCATGGAGATGGGCTGCTACGGCATCGGCATCACGCGCATCGCCGCGGCTGCGATCGAGCAGAATCACGACGAGCGCGGCATCGTGTTCCCGCGCCCGATCGCGCCCTTCGAGGCCTGCCTGGTGCCGCTCGGCATGCACAAGAACGCCGCGGTGCGCGAAGCGGCGGAGAAGCTCTACGCGGAACTGCTGGCCGCCGGCATCGACGTGCTTCTGGAAGACCGCGACGAGCGGCCCGGCGTGCTGTTCGCCGACATGGACCTGCTCGGCATCCCGCACCGCCTGGTCCTGTCCGAGCGCGGCCTCGCCGCGGGCACCATCGAATACAAGGGCCGCACGCAGGCGGCGGCGGAGAACGCGCCGCTGGGGAGCACACTGCAATTTCTGAAGGACAAGTTCGCGACGGCATGAGGAAAGCCTTCGCGCTCGCCTTGCTGTGCGCTCCGGTGCTCGCGCTCGCGGGCAACCAGCTCGAGGAAAGGCTCTCCGACAGCGCACGCGCCTCGCTGCAGGCCTCGATCGCGGACCGCGCGGTCCCGGTACTCCACTTCGACAGCGGCAGCGACAACGCGCACAAGTGGATATTCGAGATGTCCAACCGGCTGCAGCGGCGCATCCCCGACCGCAAGACGCGCACCGAGCTGCTGAAGACGGTGCATTACGAGGCCAAGCGCAACGGGCTCGACCCGCAGCTGGTGCTCGGCGTGATGGAAATAGAATCGGGATTCCGCAAGTACGCGGTATCGTCCTCCGGCGCGCGCGGCTACCTGCAGGTGATGCCGTTCTGGGTCAGGGTCATCGGCGAGCCGCACCACAACCTGTTCGCGCTGCGCACCAACCTGCGCTACGGCTGCGTCATCCTGCGCCACTACCTGAACATCGAGAACGGGGATTACTTCCGCGCGCTCGGCCGCTACAACGGCAGCCTCGGCCGCCCCGAGTATCCCGAAGCGGTGCACGTCGCCTGGCGCGGCCGCTGGAAGTACGACGGTGCCACCATCTGAGCGGGGCGAGATCGTGCTCGGCCACCGGCGCGTCTACATCGTGCCGAGCCGGCTCGGGCTGTTCTTCGGCGGCGCGCTGGGAATCCTGCTGGTGGGCTCGATCAACTACGCGCTGGCGCTCGGCTTCGCGCTCACCTTCCTGCTCGCGGGCATGGGCATCGCGGCGATGGTACAGACCACGCGCAACCTGGCGCGGCTCTCGGTGCGCGCCGGTCGCAGCGACGCGGTGTTCGCCGGCGACGCGGCCCACTTCAGGCTCGCGATGGCGAATGCGGCCGATTTCGACCGGCCCGAGATCCTCCTGCGCCATCTTGGCTCGGGCACGCAGCAGACCGTGGACGTGGCCGCGGCGGCTTCGGCGGAGGCCGTGCTTCCCGTGCCCGCGCCGCGGCGCGGCTGGCTGCCGCTCGGCCGCGTAATGCTCGAAACGCGCTTCCCGGTCGGCCTGTTCCGTGCCTGGAGCTACGTCGAACCCGATTGCCGGTGCCTGGTCTACCCGCGCCCGGTGGCAAGCGCCCTGCCGCCGTCCGCGCCCAACGCGCAGGCGGGCGGCGCGCGCGCCCACGCGCAGGGCAGTGATGATTTCTCGGGGCTGCGCGCCTACCAACCGGCCGATTCGCCGCGCCATGTCGCATGGAAATCCGTCGCTCGCAGCGACAACATGCTGACCAAACAATTTGCCGGCGACGCGGTCGCGCAACTGTGGCTGGACTTGCGCGATCTCCCCGCCTCGCTCGGCCTGGAGCAGCGCCTGTCGCGGCTCGCCGGCTGGGTGCTCGCGGCCGAGCGAGGCGGCGCGCTCTACGGCCTGCGCCTGCCCGGCAACGAAATCGCGCCCGGCCGCGGCGAGACGCACCGTGCCGCCTGCCTTCAAGCGCTCGCCTTGTACGAGACGGATCGAGCATGAGCAGCGCCGAGATCGCCTTGCCCGGAATGCGCCCGATCGCCTGGCGCGAATACCTGCTGCTGCTCGCCGGGCTGCTGCTCGCGGCGGGCCCGCACGTGCTGCGCGCGCCCTGGTGGCTGATCGCCCTGACCCTGTTCCTTTACGCCTGGCGCGGCCTTGCCACCGGCAATCCGAGGCTGCTCCCGGCGCGCTGGATGCTGGTCGTCATCGTGGTCCTCGGCATGGCCGGCATCTGGCTGCAATACCGTGCGATTTTCGGCCGCACACCGGGCATGATGCTGCTGGTGCTGTTCTCGGGCCTGAAGCTGCTCGAATCGCGCCACCAGCGCGACGCGGCGGCGGCGGTGTTCCTCACCTGGTTCCTCGCGATCACTAGTTTCCTCTACTCGCAGTCGATCCTCACCGCGATCTGCATGTGCGCCGCGGTCGCAGTCAGCGTCGCGGCACTTGTGAGCTGCGCGGCGCCGCGCCGCGCGCCGCGCGCCAACCTGCGCACGGCCCTGGTGCTGCTGGGGCAGGCCGTGCCCGCGGCGCTGGTGCTGTTCCTGCTCTTTCCGCGCGTCCAGGGGCCGCTCTGGGGCCTGCCGCAGGATGCCTACTCGGGCATCACCGGGCTGTCGGACTCGATGGCGCCGGGCAACATATCCCAACTCATCCTGTCCGACGCGATCGCCTTCCGCGTCGATTTCCAGGGCGACACGCCGCGCCGGCGCACGCTCTACTGGCGCGGACCGGTGATGTGGGATTTCGACGGCCGCACCTGGCGGCCGGGAAATCCGCGCATCGCCGAACTCGAGCCGGCCGCGGGCGGCACGCGCGTCGAATACAGCGTGCTGCTCGAACCGCACAACCACAATTGGCTCTTCGCGCTCGAGCTGCCGGCAAGCGTGCCCGCGCAGGCACGCTATCTGGACGACGGCCAGATCCTCAACCTGACGCCGATACGCGCCAGGATGAGCTACCAGATCGCTTCCGTGGTGGAAGCGGAGCCAAACCCGGCGGAGGAAGGCCAGATGCTGGAGCGCGCGAAACGCCTGCCGCCCGGCTTCAATCCGCGCGCCAGGGCCCTGGCCGAGGGCTGGCGCGCCGCTTCGGCCGGCGATGCGCAGGTGCTGGCACGCGCGATCGAGCATTTCCGCCGCGAGCGCCTGAGCTACACCACGGAACCCGCGCTGCTGGGCCGCGATTCGGTGGATGAGTTCCTCTACGACACCCGGGAAGGCTTCTGCGAGCATTTTTCCTCGGCGTTCGTGTTCCTGATGCGAGCCGCCGGCGTCCCGGCGCGCGTGGTGACCGGCTACCAGGGCGGCGACGTCAACCCGGTGGATGGAAAATTCACGGTGCGCCAGTCCGACGCGCACGCCTGGAGCGAGGTGTTCATCGCCGGCCGCGGCTGGATCCGCGTCGATCCGACCGTGCTGTCAGTGCCGCTGCGGCTGGATGCGGGCCTCGCGCGCGCCCTGCCGGCGGGCAACGCGATGCCGCTGCTCATGCGGCCAGAATTCGAATGGCTGCGCGGACTGCGCTACAACTGGGAAGCGCTGACCCACCAGTGGAACCTGATGGTGCTCGGCTACAACCCGGACAGGCAGCGCGAGTTGCTCTCGCTGCTGGGCGTGAAGGGCGCCGATTGGCTCGAGCTGACGTCCGCGCTGCTCGCGGTGCTCGGCATCTTCGTGCTCGGCCTGTTCGCCTGGATGCTGCGCGGCATGGCGCGGCCCGACCCGGTGCAAAGGGCCTGGAACCAGTTCTGCGGCAAGCTCGGCGCCAAAGGCGTGGCGCGCGCTCCGCACGAAGGCCCGCGCGACTATTCCGAACGCGCCGCGCGCAACCTGCCCTCGGCGGGCGAGCCGATCCGGCGCATCGCGGCGCTCTACATGGCGCTGCGCTACGGCAGGCAGGCGGCTGCAGGCGATGTCCAGGAACTCCGTCAGCGCGTGAAGAATCTGGAATTCGGATGAAGTTCATTCCTGCCCTGGCGTCTCTTCTCATTTCATTCGCCGCGCTATCGGCGCCGCCCGCCGCATCTCTTCCCTCGAAACCCTACGGCAAGCGCGAAGACGTGCACGACTTCATCCGCCAGATGGCCGAGCGGCACGGTTTCGTCGAGCAGGAACTGAAATTCCTCTTCGCCCGCGCGCGGCGCGAGCCCGCGATCCTGGCGGCGATCGCGCCGCCGAAGACGGCGCCGATGCGTTCCTGGCAGACCTACCGCGGCCGCTTCATCAACGAGGCGCGCGCCGCCGAGGGCGCCGAGTTCTGGCGGCGCCACGCCGCGGCACTGGAGCGGGCCGCGCAGGAGCACGGCGTGCCCGAGGAGATCATCGTCGCGATCATCGGCGTGGAGACGGTGTACGGCCGCCAGATGGGCAGCTGGCGCGTGATCGACGCGCTATCGACGCTGGCCTTCGACTATCCGCCGCGCGCGGAATTCTTCCGCAGCGAGCTGGAACAGTACCTGCTCTACGCGCGCGAGTCCGGCACCGACGTCTTCAGCGTGCGCGGGTCCTACGCCGGCGCGATCGGCATACCGCAGTTCATGCCCGGCAGCTACCGGCGCTTCGCGGTGGATTTCGACGGCGACGGCGCCATCGACCTGCGCGGCAACCCCAC
>JANNXB010000133.1:0-15938 GCA_031409355.1 Betaproteobacteria bacterium
TTGCCGCGGTACCAGTCCGCGTGCTCGATCAGGCAGTCCACCGCGTCGAGAGAGAATTTCGAGCCGTCCACCGCCAGGAGAATCTTCATGTCGTTGCTTCCTTCCGCTCCGGTTCAGGCGCCATTCTAACCGCGTCTCCCCCGGCGCCGGGATTGACGCAGGTCAAAAACCACGCGGCCCGGAGGGACCGAAGATGGCTCGCCATGAAGACCATCACCGACCGCATCGACAACATCACGCAGATCCCGTCCGCCTGGCTCAAGGCCGCACCGCCGGCCCCGCGCAGCGTGAAGATCCACCTGCGCGCCGCGCACCTGAAGCAGGACGTGCGAGGCACCTGTGCGAGCAGTGCATCGCCTACGGCGGCGATGCGGCGCCGGGCTTTTTTCTGGTGTGCCTACGATCGGCGATTTCCAGGATCGCCAAGAGTCCCGAGGATAGACGAGTACTCTTTCGCCTAGCGTTCCGCTGCCACGCCGAAATGGACGGCGGGATCAGGACCGTTTCCTGTCCTGAATTGCCTCAAGCAACTTCGCCTGCGCGATCCTGTTTTCGCATACGACCCACTCGCCCTGCGTACATTGAGTCTTTCTGCAAACCTCACATGCATACAGTTCGGAAGGAACATCCGCAATGACGCCGGCGCCGATGCGCTGCCATAGTCTTCCCAACCACGATTTCTTTTGCTTGTCCATTCCACCTCGCTGAGAACGGGTTCCGCCTGTTCGACTTTTCCCCATGCAGGGGCGGACATCCTTGATCCATGCTAAAAAAATCTGAACCGGTCGAGCCAAACCAGCGGATCGCGCGGATCTCGCGTCAAGGCCACCGCAACCAAGGCCGCGCGCATCCTGCTCAGTTCAGCAGGTAGCGCACCAAGTCCTGAACCGGGCGGATCTCGCCCCCGAAGGGCACGGGCTCGGAGCCGCGAAAGAACAGCCCGTGATCCACATCCCCGCGCAATGCCGCCGCAAGATGGTGGTCGATGCAGAACTGCCCGGATTGCGCCTGTCCGTCCCGCAGCCCGCATTGAACGAGGCAATCCCAGGCGAGCGTGCATTCGCGCCTTTTTCTGGCTCTTTGGCGCAGCGCGTCTTCCTTGCCGAGGTAGTTCGCCAGCCACGGTGTCCGCACCGCGCGTGCCGGGAGCCCCGCGACGCTCATGAACACCACGATGTCCTCCGGACGGGCTTCGGCGAGTACGCGCTTGAAATTGGGATGCGCGTCCCCCTCCTGCGTGACCGCGAACGGCGTTCCCGCCTGAACGGCATCGGCGCCGGCGTCGAGCGCGTCCCGCGCGCGCTGCGGCGAATTGATGCCTCCCGCGGCGATCAGCGGAATCCGGTCGGCATCGAGACCGGCATCGTGCAGGGCCGCGCGTATCTCCGGGATCGCGCGCGCAAAATCAAAGCGCTCGTCGTTCACCTGTTCGAGCCGCGTGGCGCCCAGGTGGCCGCCCGCATAGCGCGGATGCTCGACGACGATCGCGTCCGGTGCCCGTCCGCGCCGCAACCACTTGCGCGCGATCAACGAGGCCGCCCGGCCCTCCGAAACGATCGGTACCAGCGCGACCTGCGGCCAGTCGCGCGTGAGATCCGGCAAGTCTGTCGCGAGCCCGGCGCCTGCCACGATCGCGTCCGCGCCACTCGCGCAGGCCACGCGCACATACGCGGCGTACTGCGACACGGCACGCATGACATTGACTGCGATTGCACCCCGCCCGCCTGCCAGCTCGCGCGCCGCGCCGAGTTCTCGTTCGAGCGCGGTGAGATTCGCCTGTTCGATGGCAAGCTTGTCGCGCGTGCGGCCCGTCGCACGCATCAGGTCCGGATGGAGCCTGCGCAGGTCCACGCTAGAGATGGTGCCGACGCAGCCCTCCCGGGCGACGGCACCCGCGAGGCGGTGGGCCGAAATCCCCACACCCATGCCGCCTTGCACGAGGGCGAATGTTTCCTTTTCTCCGATTTTCAAATGGTCTGCCTGAATAGGTCAATCGTGACCTTCCCCCAATCAGGTACGACCATCCTTGATCCATGCTAATAAAACCCGATCCGGCGCAAGGGCGGCTTGGACCGCGCGCGCCTCAGCGCCGTTGCGCAAGGCGCCCGGACAGCCCGAGCATGGTCTTGAGGGTGATGGATTGGAAAGTGGCCCGGGCGATTTCGTCGATCTCGACCAGCACGGCATGCACCGCCTTCTCTTCGGCCCGGCGCCGCGCACGCATCGCGCCCGCGCCCACATCCTCGAACAACGCGATGACATCCATCAGCGTGACGCGCTTCGGATTGCCGACGAAGCGGTAGCCCCCGCCCGCACCGCGCGAGGCGCGCAGGAGGCCGGCGCCGCCCAGCCTGCCCAGCACCTTGGCGACATGGTGCACGGAGGCGCCGTACTTCAATGCGATCGCGGCCGCTGAACGCCGCCGCGCCGGTTCCGCGGCAAACTCGAGCACGCTGTAAAGCGCCAGCAGGGTATTGCGCTGGAGCTTCATTCGAGCTCCTTCTCCAGCGCGATAAACGGCGCAGCCATCATGCCCTGGCTGCGGAAGAACGCGAGCACCAGCGCGTTGTCGCGCGCGAGCAGCGTGCGCACCGTGCCGACGCCGCACTCGCGAAAGCGGGCGCTGATCGCCTCCAGCAGCGCGGTGCCCAGTCCGGATACCCGCGCCGCAGGACGCACGCCGATGCCGAACACCCAGCCGCACGGCGGCACGCCGAATTCCCAGTCGCGCACTTCGCCGACCACGTAGCCCTGGACAGACTGAACGTCCTCGCAAACCAGGAAAAAACTCTGCGAACCCCGCTTGCCGTAGCGTCCCAGCACGCGCGCCCAGTAGTCCGGCTTTGCCAGTCCGGTGATGCCCGCATCGATCTCGACCACCTGCGCGAGGTCCGGCCGGCGCACGGCGCGGATTTTCTTAAGATGCATCAAGTCCCTTTCTTTCTGCTGAGCCTACGGTGCGATTCAACCTTTCGACCAGGAGGAGACTATGGCACTTCGCACCCTTTTGGCGAGCGCACTGCTCGCACTGTTCGCACCGCTCGCCCTGCTTACCCTGCCCGCCGCCGCGCAGGAGCCGATCCGCATCGGCGCGTTCCTCGCGGTCACCGGCCCGGCGGCGTTTCTCGGCGACCCGGAGCAAAAAACGCTCGAGCTGTACGTCGAGAAGCTCAATGCCGCGGGCGGCCTGCTCGGCAGGAAGCTGCAGCTGGTGTCCTACGACTCGGGCGGCGACGCGGAAAAGGCGCGCACCTTCGCCAAGCGCCTCATCGAGCAGGACAAGGTGGACGTGATCGTCGGCGGCTCGACCACCGGCGAGACCATGGCGGTGGTGCCGCTGGTGGAAGCTGCCGGCATGCCGTTCATTTCGCTCGCCGGCGCGGTGGTGATCATCGAGCCGGTGAAGAAGTGGGTGTTCAAGACGCCGCACACCGACCGCATGGCCTGCGAGCGCATCTTCCTCGACATGCGCGCCCGCAACCTGGAACGCGTGGGGCTCATTTCGGGCGCCGGCGGTTTCGACAAGTCGATGCGCGCCGAGTGCCTGAAGGTCGCGCCGAACTACAAGATACAGATCGTGGCCGACGAGGCCTACGGCGGCGGCGACACCGACATGACCGCGCAGCTCACCAAGATCAAGAACACGGCCGGTCTGCAGGCGGTGCTGAACGCGGGCTTCGGCCAGGGTCCGGCCATCGTCACCAAGAACTTCCGCCAGCTGGCGATCGGCGTGCCGCTCTACCAGTCGCACGGCGTCGCTTCCAAGGAGTTCATCAAGCTCGCCGGCGAGGCCGCCGAGGGGGTGCGCCTGCCGGCCGCGGCACTGCTGGTGGCCGAGACGCTGCCCGACAGCGACCCGCAGAAGAAGGTCGTGGTGGGCTACAGCCGCGAGTACACCGCGCGCTTCAAGACCGACGTCTCGACCTTCGGCGGCCACGCCTACGACGGGCTGATGCTGGCGGCCGAGGCGATGCGCCGCGCCGGTTCGACCAACAAGGAAGCGGTGCGCAGCGCGCTCGAGAGCATCCGGGGCTATGTCGGCACCGGCGGCGTGGTCAACATGTCGGCACAGGACCACATGGGGCTCGATGTCAGCGCCTTCCGCATGCTCGAAGTCAGCAAGGGCAGCTGGGTACTGGTGAAGTAGTCCTTCCCGTACAGGGCGGGCTCCGATGAACGCGCAGCTCGCCCAGTTCCTGCTCAGCGGCCTCACCATCGGCGCGATCTACGCGCTGGTGGCGCTCGGCTTCGCCATCATCTACAACGCGAGCCACGTCATCAACTTCGCGCAGGGCGAGTTCGTGATGATCGGCGGCATGGCCACGGTGGCGTTCGCCGGCGCGGGCCTGCCGCTCGCGCTCGCGATCCCGGCCGCGGTGCTCGGCGCCGTCGCGGTCGGCCTCGCACTGGAGAAGTTCGCCGTCGAACCCGCGCGCGGCGCCTCCGTCGTCACGCTCATCATCATCACCATCGGCGCTTCGATCCTGCTGCGCGGCCTGGCGACCCTGGTATGGGACAAGAAGCTGCACGCGCTGCAGCCCTTCTCTGGCAACCAGCCGATCGAACTCGCGGGCGCGACGATCCTGCCGCAGAGCCTGTGGGTGCTCGGCGTCAGCCTCGCGGTGCTGCTGCTGCTAGGCCTGTTCTTCAGCCGCACGCTGACCGGCAAGGCGATGCTCGCGACCTCGCACAACCCGCTTGCCGCCCAGTTGTGCGGGATCAATGTGCGCTTCGTGCTGCTGCTGTCGTTCGGCCTCTCGGCGGCGCTCGGCGCGATCGCGGGGATCCTGATCGCCCCGATCACGCTCACCTCGTGGGACGTGGGGGTGATGCTGGGTCTCAAGGGCTTCGCCGCAGCGATCCTCGGCGGCCTGGGCAGCGGCGCTGGCGCCGTGGTGGGCGGCCTCGCGCTCGGCATCGTCGAGAGCCTCGGCGCGGGCTACCTCAGTTCGGCCTACAAGGACGCGATCGCCTTCGTCATCATCCTCGCGGTGCTGTTCTTCATGCCGAGCGGCCTGTTCGGCAAGAAAAGCGCCGAGCGGGTTTAGCGATGGACTGGCGTGCGCCGCGCACCGGGGGGCTCGCACTGCTCGCCGCGGTGATTCTGGTTCTGCCTTTCGCATTGATCAACAACTACTGGTACGAGGTTGCGATCCTGATCGGCATCAATGCGATCGTCTGCGTGGGCCTCAACCTGCTGATCGGCTACGCCGGCCAGATCAGCCTCGGCCACGCCGGCTTTTTCGGCCTCGGCGCCTACGGCTCGGCGATCCTCACGGCACGCTACGGCTGGCCGCCGGCGGCCGCGCTGGCCGCGACCACCGGAGGCGTCGCATTGCTCGCCCTCGTTGTCGGCCGCCCGATCCTCAAGCTCAAGGGACACTACCTCGCCATGGCGACCCTCGGCATGGGCATCATTATTTCGATCGTGGTGGTCACCGAGGACCGCCTCACGGGCGGGCCCGACGGCATGAGCGTGCCCGCCTTCACGCTGTTCGGCCTCGGCCTTGCGGGCGAGCGGACCTGGTACTGGGTCACCGGCGGCGCGCTGCTGGCGGCGGTGTGGCTCGCGCTCAACCTGGTCGATTCACCGGCGGGCCGCGCGCTGCGCGCGCTGCACGGCTCGGAAATCGGCGCGCAAGTGTCGGGCATAGACCCGACGCGCGCCAAGGTCGGCATCTTCGTCATTTCCGCGGTGTTCGCCTCGATCGCGGGCAGCATGACCGCGCACTACTCGGGCTTCATCACGCCCGGCAAAGTCGGCTTCTTCCATTCCATCGAGCTGGTCACCATGGTGGTGTTCGGCGGCATGGCCTCGACCTTCGGCGCGGTCATCGGCGCCGCGACGCTCACGCTGCTGCCGCAGCTGCTGACGGCGCTCAAGGAATACGAGATGGTGGTGTTCGGCGCGGTGATGATCGCCACCATGGTGTTCCTGCCGCGCGGCTTCCTGCCGAGCTTGATGTCCGAATTGAAGAAGCGCCGCAAATGATCGCGCCGCAGCTTTGCGTCACTGCGCTGTCCAAGGCGTTCGGCGGCGTGCTCGCGGTGGACCAGGTGTCCTTCGATCTCGAGGCGGGCAAGGTGAATTCGATCATCGGCCCCAATGGCGCGGGCAAGACCACGCTGCTCAACCTGCTCACCGGCATCTACGCGCCCTCGGCGGGCCGCGTCGATTTCGAAGGCGCGGAGGTGACCGGGCTCGCGCCGCACCGGCTTGCCGCGCGCGGCATGGCGCGCACCTTCCAGAACCTGCAGATCTTCTTCAACATGAGCGCGCTCGAGAACGTGATGGTCGGGCGGCACCTGCGCGAGCGCACGGGCTGGTTCGCGGCGCTGCTGCGTTCGCCGGGCTTGCGAGCGGGCGAGCGCGAAAGCCGCGACGAGGCCGCGGCGTTGATGCGCTTCGTCGGCCTGGACGCTTTCCTGGATGCGCAAGCCGATGCGATGCCCTACGGCGCGCTCAAGCGCCTGGAGATCGCGCGCGCGCTCGGCGGCAGGCCGAAGCTGTTGCTGCTCGATGAGCCCGCAGCGGGCCTCAACCCGACCGAAACGCAGGCAATCGACGCGCTGATCCTGCGGCTCGCGCAATCGGGCGTGACGGTGGTGCTGGTCGAGCACAACATGCGGCTGGTGATGGGCGTGTCCGACCACATCGTGGTGCTCGACTATGGCCGCAAGCTGTGCGAGGGCACCGCCGACGAAGTGCGCAACGATCCCAGGGTCATCGAGGCCTACCTGGGCAGCACGGAAGCTGCGTGATGCTCAAGGTCAGCGCACTGTGCAGCCACTACGGGCGCATCCAGGCGCTCGCCGGCATCGATCTGGCGGTGCAGGAGGGCGAGCTGGTGGCGCTGGTGGGCGCGAACGGCGCCGGCAAATCCACGCTGCTGCGCGCGATTTCCGGGGTACAGCCTTTTTCCGGAAAGATCGTTTTCGACGGCAAAGACATCAGCGCGGACTCGGCCGAGCGGCGTGTCCGCGCCGGTATCGTGCAGGTGCCCGAGGGCCGGCAGGTGTTCGGGCCGCTGTCTGTCGAAGACAACCTGCGGCTCGGCGCCTACACACGCGCGCGCGCCGAGAGCGACACGGAACTCGAGCGCGTGTACGCGATGTTCCCGGCGCTGATGGAGCGGCGCCGACAGGCCGCCGGGCTGCTCTCGGGCGGCCAGCAGCAAATGCTCGCCATGGGCCGCGCGCTGATGGCCAAACCCCGCCTGCTGCTGCTCGATGAGCCCTCGATGGGCCTCGCGCCGCGCCTGGTGGCGGAGATTTTCGCCAAGGTGCGCGCGCTCAAGCAGGCGCGAACGACGATTTTCCTCGTCGACCAGAACGCGCGCGCGGCGCTTTCGGTCGCCGACCGCGGCTACGTGCTCGAAACCGGCCGGATGGTGCTCGCCGGCACGGGCGCGGCGCTGCTCGCCGACCCGGCGGTGCGCTCTGCCTACCTGGGCCTTTAACCTAGATCAAGTCGTTCCGGGCCATTTTGGCGGAAGGTGACAGCCATGAAACCCACTCTGAGAGCCGGTATTACCGTCAGCCGGGAATATTCCATCGACCGGGGCCGCACCATCGATTTCATGGGCGAGGACGCCTGCGTCTACGCCACCCCGATGCTGGTGCGCGACATCGAGGTCGCCTGCCGCGATCTGCTGCTCGAGCACCTCGAGCCGGGCGAGGACTCGGTCGGCACGCGCGTCGAAATCGATCACCTGGCGGCGACCCTGCTCGGCATGAAAGTCACCGTCACGGCCACGCTCGCCGAGCTGAAGGGGCGCGCGGCGATCTTCGAGGTGAGCGCGACCGACGGCGTGGACGTCATCTGCCGCGGCCGCCACTCGCGCTTCATCGCCAACGTGGATCAGGTCAAGCAGCGCCTGAAGCAAAAGCAGGCTAAGGCCGCACAGGCCGCTGCGTGAACGAACGAGTCGCCACGTACTGTTACCAGTGTGTCGCGGGTCCGGACCTGCTGACGGTGAAGGTATGCGACGGCGTGGCGACCGAGGTCGAACCCAACTTCGCTGCCGCGGCGGTGCATCCCGGCGGCGGCAAGGTGTGCGTCAAGGCCTACGGCCTGGTGCAGAAAACGTATCACCCGGGCCGGGTGCTGCAGCCGATGAAGCGCACCAACCCGAAGAAGGGCCGCGACGAGGATCCCGGCTTCGTGCCGATTTCATGGGAGGAAGCCCTCGAGCTGGTTTCCCGAAAACTCAATTCGATAAGGGAGCAAGGCCTGCTGGACGAATCCGGCTATCCGCGCGTCGCGGCGAGCTTCGGCGGCGGCGGCACGCCGCAGTTCTACATGGGCAGCTTTCCCGCTTTCCTCGCCGCCTGGGGCCCGGTCGACATGGGCTTTGGCTCCGGCCAGGGCGTGAAGTGCTATCACTCGGAGCATCTCTACGGCGAACTGTGGCACCGCGGCTTTACCGTCTCGCCCGACACCCCGCTCACCAACTACCTCATCTCCTGCGGCGCCAACGTCGAAGCCTCGGGCGGTGTCGCCGGCGTCTGGCGCCATGCGAACGCGCGCGAGCGGGGCATGAAGCGCGTACAGGTGGAACCGCATCTTTCCATCACCGGCGCCTGCTCGGCGGAATGGGTGCCCATCAAGCCCAAGACCGACGCGGCTTTCCTCTACGCCCTGATCCACGTTCTGCTGCACGAGCAGCCGCGCAAGCGCCTGGATGCGGAGTTCCTGTACCGCCATACCTCGTCGCCCTATCTCGTCGGTGCCCATGGCTTCTACCTGCGCGACCCGGGCTCCGGCGAGCCGATCATCGGCGCCTCGCTGGAGGCGAAGGAAGCGCACGTGAGCCTCGAACTCGGCGCCGACGGGGACGTGCTCGCCGAGGGCCGGCTCGAAGGCGAGACCGCGTTCGCAAAGCTCCTTGCGCACATGCAGCCGTACTCTCCCGAATGGGCCGAGGGCGTGTGCGACGTGCCCGCTGCGCGCATCCGGCGCATTGCGAACGAGTACCTGGATGCCGCGCGGGTGGGTGAAACGATACAGATCGAGGGAAAAACCCTTCCCTACCGGCCCGTGGCCATCAGCCTCGGCAAAACCGTCACCAACGGCTGGGGCGGCTTCGAGTGCTGCTGGGCGCGCACGCTGCTCGCCTCCCTGGTGGGTGCGCTCGAAGTGCCCGGCGGGATTCTCGGCACCACCGTGCGCCTGAACCGCCCGATGTCGGAACGCCACAAGAGCGTCAAGCCGGGCCCGGACGGGCTGATGGCCTACCCGTTCAACCCGACCGATCCGGCGCGCTGGAGCGCCAAGCCCAATATCCGCAACGCCTACCGCAGCATGGTTCCGCTGGCGGCCGACGGGCCCTGGAGCCAGGCGCTCGGGCCCACGCATTTTTCATGGATGTTCCTCGACGATACGCCGCAGGGATTGCCGCGCGTCACGCTGCCCGAGGTCTGGTTCCTCTACCGGACCAATCCGGCGATCTCGTTCTGGGACACCGCGAAACTGGAAGAGCGCATGGCGCGCTTCCCGTTCGTCGTCGCCTTCGCCTTCACGCGCGACGAGACCAACCATTTCGCCGATATCCTCCTGCCCGACGCTTCCGACCTGGAGAGCCTGCAGCTGATCCGCATCGGCGGCTCCAAGTACATCGAACAGTTCTGGGATCACGAAGGCTTCGCCCTGCGCCAGCCCGCCATCGCGCCACGCGGCGAAGCGCGCGATTTCACCGCCATCGCCACCGATCTCGCCGCGCGCTGCGGGCTCACCGAAAAATACAACGCCTCGATCAACAAGGGGACCCTGGGAGTCCCGCTCAGGGATTTTTCCCTCGATGTTTCCACCAGCCACGGCGTCGAAACGATCTGGAATTCGGTCTGCAAGGCGGCCAGCAGCGAATTGACCCAGGGCGCCGAGTCCCACGGTCTTGACTGGTGGAAGGCGCACGGCCTCGCGACCAAGCCTTTCCCGCGCACCGCCTGGTACCTCTTCCCGACCCTTGCCGCCAAGGGCCTGCGCTTCGAAATGCCCTACCAGGAGCGGCTGCTGCGCATCGGGCGGGAACTCGGGCGCCGCCTGCACGAAAAAGGCATGCTCTGGTGGGACAAGCAGCTCGCCGAGTACCAGGCGCTCCCCGCATGGAAGGATTTCCCCGGCGAATGGGAGGCGGCGCTGAATGTGATGGGCGGCAAGGGCGAGGACTTTCCGTTCTGGCTGCTCACCTCGCGCTCGATGCAGTACGCCTGGGGTGGCAACGTCGGCATGCAGCTCATCAAGGAAGTGGCCGGCAACATTGCCGGTCACGGGGGTGTGATTCTCAATTCCAATGAAGGCAAAAAAAGAGGAATCGAGAATGGCGACTGGCTCGAGATTGCCACGCCGAAGGCATCGGTGCGCGCCCGCGCGGTGCTGCGCCAGGGCATCCGGCCCGACACGCTGCTGCTGCTCGGCCAGTTCGGCCACTGGGCGACGCCGCTTGCCAGGGATTCCGAAATGCCTTCCATGAACCCCCTGGTGCCGATGACGCTGGCGCTGACGGACGCCACCGGGTCCGCGGCCGATGTCGCTCGCGTATCGATCCGCAAGGTGGCAACCCGATGACGCGCTGGGCCATGGTGGCCGACTTGCGCCGCTGCGTCGGCTGCCAGACATGCACCGCGGCATGCAAGCACGCCAACGCGACGCCGCCCGGCGTGCAATGGCGGCGCGTGCTCGACATCGAGGTGGGCGAATACCCGGAGGTCAAACGCGCCTTCGTGCCGACCGGCTGCATGCATTGCGACGACCCGCCGTGCATGCATGTCTGCCCGACGACGGCGACCCGAAAACGCGCCGACGGCATCGTCACCATCGACTACGACCTGTGCATCGGCTGCGCCTACTGCGCCGTCGCCTGTCCCTATGACGCCCGTTTCAAGGTGGACCGCGTCGAATTCGCATATGGAACTTCAATGAAGAATGAGGAAAAAACCCTTCATGAGGACCGTATCGGAGTCGCCACCAAGTGCACTTTCTGCGTCGAGCGCATCGATGCGGGTCTCGAAAAGGGGCTCAAGCCGGGCGCTGACCCGCAAGCCACGCCGGCCTGCGTCAATTCCTGCATCGCCCAGGCGCTGCACTTCGGCGACATCGAGGATCCGGAGAGCAACGTCTCGCAGCTGCTCGCCGAGAACCAGCACTTCCGACTACACGAGGAGCTGGGGACCGGGCCGCGCTTTTACTACCTGTGGGACAAGGCCGCATGAGCCGCCTGCAGGAAAACTGGGATAGCCGCGCCGCGCTCAACTTCATGCTCGGGGGCGCCGGCGCGGGCCTCATGTTCGCTTGTGCGTTCTTCCTCCAGGAGAAAGCATTGCCGGTTGCCATCGCACTGCTGCTCGTCGCCGCCGGACTCGGCGCCGTGTGGCTCGAAATCGGCCGCAAGCTGCGCGCGCTGCACGTGTTCCTCAACCCTTTCACGTCCTGGATGAGCCGGGAGTCGCTGATTGCGGTTGTGCTTCTGGTCCTGGGGGGAATGGCTTACTTCAACCCTCAATTCCTGTTGGCAGCGGCGCTTGCCGCGCTGGCGTTTCTCTATTGTCAGGCGCGCATTCTGAAAGCGGCCAAGGGCATTCCGGCATGGCGCGCCCCCCAGGTGGTGCCGCTCATCGTGTCCACCGGGCTGGCGGAGGGATTCGGACTTGCGCTGTTCTTCGATTCCGGCGCGCTTCTGCTCGGCGCATTTGCCCTGGCCGTCACCGCGCGCGCGCTTGCCTGGAGGCGCTACCGCGCCGCAGTCAAAGCACCGGCGCTGGAGAGTGCCGGCACGACGCTGCTATGGCTCGGAACCTTGGCCGCGCTGGGGTTTGCCGCAGCCGCATGGGCTGTTCCCGTTTTCGCGCCGCTCGCGGGCATCGCGGCGGTCGCGGCCGGCTGGCAGCTGAAGCTCGGCCTCGTGACCCGGGCCGCCTTCAAGCAGGGAATCACGCTTCCCCGCCTTCCTGTCCGGGGCAGCCGGTGAAGAATCGGTACTTCGACCGCGAAACAGAAACCTTGTCGTGCGACGCGCTCGCCGCGCTGCAGCTAGCGCGGCTGAAAGCGTGCGTGCGCGCCGCGTACGACAAGGTGCCGCTGCACCGCAACCGCATGAACGCCATCGGATTGGCGCCGAAGGACATCCGTTCCCTCGAGGACCTGCGCAGGCTTCCGTTCACGGTGAAATCAGACTTGCGCGACCACTACCCCTTTGGCCTGTTCGCGCGCCCCCGCAAGGCGCTCGCGCGCCTGCACGCCTCGTCGGGGACCACCGGCAAGCCTACCGTGGTCGGCTATACACGAGCCGACCTCGACACCTGGGCCGGGCTCATGGCCCGCTCGCTCGCCTGCGCGGGCGCCCGCCCCGGCGACGTCGTCCACAATGCCTACGGCTACGGTCTCTTTACCGGCGGCCTGGGCGCGCACTACGGCGCCGAGCGCCTGGGTGCGACTGTGGTGCCGATGTCCGGCGGTGCGACCGAGCGCCAGGTCATGCTGATCCGGGATTTCGGCGCGCGCGTGCTTTGCGCGACGCCTTCCTACGCACTCAACATCGCGGAGGTCGCCGAGCGCGAAGGCGTCGATCTGCGCCGGGACGGTCCGACCATCGGCGTGTTCGGCGCCGAGCCCTGGAGCGAGGCGATGCGGCGCGAGATCGAGGAACGGCTGGGGCTGAAAGCGATCGACGTCTACGGGCTGTCGGAAATCATGGGGCCCGGCGTCGCGGTGGAATGCGAGGCGCAGGACGGCCTGCACGGCTGGGAGGACCACTTCCTGTTCGAAATCATAGACCCCGAAAACGGCTTGCCGGTCGCCGACGGCGAAGCGGGTGAACTGGTGATCACGACGCTGACCAAACAGGCGCTGCCAATGTTGCGCTACCGCACGCGCGACATCACGCGCGTCACGCGTGCGCGCTGCGCCTGCGGCCGCACGCACCTGCGCCTGCGGCGAATCACCGGGCGCAACGACGACATGCTGATCATCCGCGGCGTCAACGTCTATCCCTCGCAGATCGAGGCGGTGCTGGTAGGCCTCCCCGGCATCGCGCCGCACTACCAACTGGTGGTTGAGCGCCGCGGCAACATGGATGAGCTGACGGTCGAAGTCGAAACGCTGTTGTCGGATGAATCAACACAGGTGGGAATCCAGAAGCACGTCTGCCACCACATCAAGACGATGATCGGCGTAACCACCACCGTGGTGGCGAAGAAGCCGGGCGAGGTGCCGCGCTCGCAGGGCAAGGCGGTCCGCGTGCGCGACCTGCGGCCGAAGGCGGCCTGACGTGTTCGGCAACGTGGCGCGCAGCCGCCTGCTGCCGATGTCGCTGCCGTTCCGTTATTTCGGCGCGGCGGTGCTTTTTCACGTCGCCGCCTGGGCGCTGCTCCTTCCGGTTGCCGGTGAATTCGCCGATTTTCAAGCCGGCCTGGGTCCGGTATTCGCCGCCCTGCATCTGCTTACGCTCGGCGTCCTTGCCATGGCGGCGATCGGCGCGACGCTGCAACTGCTGCCGATCGCCACGCGCCAACCGGTGCGCTCGATCGGTGCGGCGAAGCTGCTGTGGTGGTTACTTGCGTCGGGCACACTGGTCTTCGCGTGCGGCGCCGAACTGTATCTACCGCGGCTCATGGCCGCCGGGGCGGTAGCGGTAACGATCGCGTTCGCGATCTACGCGTTCCTGCTGGCGCGCAATCTGCTCGGCGCGCGCGGCTTGCCGGTGGTCGTGGCGCATGGCTGGGCGGCGTTCGCGTGCCTCATCGCCCTCGCCGCGACCGGTATCGCCCTGGTCGCCTACTACGAGCACGGCATCGCGCTCGACCATTCGGCTTTCCGCGCCGCCCACCTCGTGCTCGCCGCCTACGGCTTCATGGGCCTGCTCGCGTTCGGGCTATCGACATTCCTGTTGCCGATGCTCGCCGTGGCACCGTCTCCCGCGTCACGCATTTCGTACGTAACCCTCGGCCTCGGCGTTGCGGCGATCACGCTCGGCTCCCTCGGGTGGCGCTTGCCTGGGGCCCTGCTCGGCCTGTGCGCGGCACTTCTGCATATCTATTCGATGGAGCGCTCGCTGCGCGCGCGCCTGCGCTCGCCGCTCGGCCCGGCATTCCTCCTGATCCGGGTGTCGTGGGCCTGCCTGGCCTTGAGCCTGGTTGCGGCGATCCTGATGGAACTCGGACATGCCCCGGCGCGCGCCGGTCTGCTGTTTTGCCTGCTGCTGATACCCGGATGGCTGCTTACTTTCCTGCTCGGGGTACTGCAGCGCATCGTGCCCTTCCTCGCCTCGGTGCACGCCTCGAAAGCGTCGGGCGGAACGCCGCTCATATCGGCGCTGACGCCGGTGCGCCTGCTCGCCGCGCATCGCATCCTGCACCTTGGAGCCCTCGCGGCGCTGCTTGCTGCTGTTTTTTTCGAACAGGAAATTCTCGCCCGGGCGGGAGCCGCCGCCGGCCTCGCCGGCGCCCTCGCCTACGCCGCCTTTTTCGCTTTCGTCGTCCTCAAGGTCCGCAACCATGGAATACATCCGCCACATCAACCGGCGCCTGCATGAGGAGCACCAGGCCACGCTCGCCCTTTGGGGCAGGCTGGAGGCCTCGCTCTCGGCCGGGAAGCCGGATTCCGCGCTGATGCGCAGCGCCGCTGCCTCGCTTGCCGAAGAGATCGACCGCCACTTTGCCTTCGAGGAGGCGGAGCTCTTCCCGCGCCTCGCCGCCGCCGGCGAAGGCGATGTCGCGGGCCTGCTCGCCGAGGAACACGTCGTGATCCGGGCCGCGGCGAAGGATTTCATCGCACTCGCCAAGACGGACCCGGCGGACCCGCGGCTCAAGCCATTGGGCCTCGAGCTCGCGGAACGGCTGGTCGCGCATGTGCAAAAGGAGGAAATGTCGATGTTGCCGGCACTGGAAGACCTGCTCGACGAGCAAGCCGATGAAGAGCTCACAACCGGATACGTGTCGTCATGAAAACCCATGCCACCCGGACGCACGCCGGCAGCCCGCAAACCCGTCCCCTCGCGGCGCGCGACCTCGATGCCGTCGTCGCGGTCGACGCGACGCTGGGCGGCGGCCGCCGCCGGGCCTATTTCGAGCGGCGCCTCGCCACGGCACAGCAGGACCCCGAGCGCCACCTGCAGTTCGCGGTCGACGACGAGGGCGCACTCGCCGGCTTCATGCTCGGCCGCACCCTGGAAGGCGAATTCGGCCGCAGCGAGCCGGAACTGCGGCTGGAAGCCTTCGGCGTCAAGGCGTCCGCACAGGGCAGGGGCCTGGGCGCCGCGCTCGGCTCGGCGTTCGAGGCCGAGGCGAGCCGGCGCAGCATCTCCGCGATCCGCACGGCGGCGGGCTGGCGGGAACACGAGTTGCTGCGGTTTCTCGATCACGCCGGGTACAGCCTCTCCCAGAGCCACGTCCTGGACTGCTCGATCGCCGATATGGAACTCGGTTCGGCGGGCGAGAATCCGCTGGCGACCGGCCCGGGGCCGGCGGACCCCAACGACTACGGCACCCCGGGGCCTGAGGCCGCCGAGTCGCTCGCGCGGGATGGCATCGAAGTCGGGCTGCTGAACGAGGGCGACCTGGAAGGCGTGGCGCGCGTGGACCGGCGCCACACCGGCCGAGATCGCCGCGGCTACCTGTGCCGCACCTTGCGCGAGGCGCTCGCCGATTCCGCCATCCGCATATCGCTCGCCGCACGCATGGACGGCGGCGTCGCCGGCTATCTCATGGCACGGGTGGACTACGGCGACTTCGGCCGCGTCGAACCAGCCGCGGTGATCGACACGATGGGCGTGGACCCGCTGCGCTCGCGCCAGGGGATCGGACGCGCGCTGCTGTCGCAGCTCTTCGTCAACCTGCGCGGGCTGCGCGTGGAACGCGTCGAGACGGTGGTTGCGCCCGGCAACATGGACCTGCTCGGCTTCTTCTACGCCGCCGGCCTGCGGCCTGCGGAGCGGCTGTCTTTC
>JANNXB010000134.1:0-1622 GCA_031409355.1 Betaproteobacteria bacterium
GCCACATCCACCGGCGCGCTCTTCGTCCCCGCGCCATTGCCTTCCTTCTCATCCGACCAGCTCACCTGGTCGAAGCAGGCCAGCACCTTCCTTGTGAGGAAGCGGCTCCTGGCGCCGTAGACGTGCCGGTCGCCCATGCGCGACTGCTGCGTCACGTAGTACTTCAGCGGCGCGATGAGCTCGAGGCTCGCCTTGGCGCGCGTCATCGCCACGTACAGCAGGCGCCGCTCCTCCTCGATCTGCTCGGGCTTGCCGGCGGCGAACTCGTTGGGGAAGTTGCCGTCCGACACATGCAGCACGTAGACCGACTCCCACTCCTGGCCCTTGGCCGAGTGCACCGTGGATAGCACGAGGTAATCCTCGTCCAGCAGCGGCGGGCCCGCGAGGTCGCTCGTCGCGCTGGGCGGATCGAGCGCCAATTCCGTCAAGAATTTTTCCCGGGTATCAAAATTCATGGAAATTCTTTCTAACTGAATGAGGTCCGCCGCCCTTACCTCGGCCGCGTCGTACTTGCGCTCCAGGATCGGCGCGTACCACTCGCGCACGCGCTGCATTTGACCAGACCAGGGGGTACTGGGGTTGCCCAGTATTTGCATCAGCTCGTTCAAGTCCTTTGAAGTGCTTTCCAATCCAACCCATGAAAAAGAACCGCTTTCAAACCCCGTGAATATCCGTTCCGCGCCCTTCGGCCCCACGCCTGGCAGGAGCTGCAGCGCGCGCCAGGCCGCGACGCGGTTCTTCGGGTTGTCCGCCCAGCGCAAGACCGACAGCATGTCCTTCACGTGCGCCGCCTCGAGGAATTTCAGGCCGCCGTACTTCACATAGGGGATGTTGCGCCGCACGAGCTCCAGTTCGAGGGCGTCCGAGTGGTGCGAGGAGCGGAACAGCACCGCCTGGCGCATCAGGTCCACGCCCTGCTCGCGCGCCTCCAGCACGCGCGTCACCACGTACTTCGCCTGCGCCGAATCGTCCGCCACCGTGACGTAGCGGGGTTTCGGTCCCGCGGGTTTGTTCGACCGCAGGTTTTTCCCGATCAGTTCATTCGCGGAATCCAGGATGACCTGCGTCGAGCGGTAATTCTCTTCCAGCACGACTACCTTTGTTTTTTCATAACTATCCTTGAACCCCAGGATATTTTCGACAGAAGCCGCCCGGAACGAATAGATCGACTGCGCGTCGTCCCCCACCACCGTCAGCCCCGCGCCCGAGGGCCGCAGGCGCTGCAGGATCTCCGCCTGCAGCACGTTGGTGTCCTGGTACTCGTCCACCAGCACATGGTCCCAGTTCCCGCCGATATCGCGCGCCAGCGCCTCGTCGGCCATCATCGCGTGCCAGTACAACAGGAGATCGTCGTAATCCAGCGACTGGCTCGCGATTTTCTTGTTCGTGTATTCAAGGAACAAGGCATTCAATTGCGAAACCCATTCCTCGCACCAGGGAAACGTGTCGCGCAGCGTCGCTTCCAGCGTGCCCTGCGTATTCACCCGGTGCGAGTAGATCGCGAGGCAGGTGTCCTTGCGCGGGAAGCGCCTGCTTCCCACCTTCCCATCTTCTCCATCCACCTTCGAAAACCCCAGCTCGTGCCGCGCCACGTCCAGCAGGTCCGCCGCGTCGCCGCGGTC
>JANNXB010000135.1:0-8200 GCA_031409355.1 Betaproteobacteria bacterium
CCGCCGATGGCGAACGATTTCGACGAGAGCATTCCCTGCAAGACCAACCTGCTCGGCGTCAAGGGCGTGGGCGAGCTCGGCACCATCGGCGCCACGCCGGCGGCGGTGCACGCGGTGCTGGACGCGCTGGCCGGGCACGGCGTGCAGCACATCGAAATGCCGATGACTCCGGAGAAAGTCTGGCGCGCGATAAGGACGCACGCATAGCGTCGCGTTGGAACCTTGACGTAGGGGATAGGCAGCTCCGTCTGCTTGGCAAGGCGGTGCTGATCTCGCTCGTTCTGCACGCGCTGCTGCTGCTCGCCCTTCCAATTTTCAAAGAAGCGCAGCGCCGTCTCCCTGTAAAGCTGACCGCCCGTCTCGCGGCGCCCAAGCCGCCCGAACCTGTAGCGCCGCGGATGGAAACGCCCCCACCGCAACCGGTGCTCCCGAACCCCGCGGTTCGTCCGCAGCCGACAGTCCGGGCAGTGCCGCAGCCCACGCCGCCACCGGTAGCGCCAATCGCCCCGATACTCAGCGTCGAGCCTGCGAAGCAGGCGACTGCGCCTGCATTTGTGGTCCCAGCGGCGCCCTCCGCGCCGCCACCGGCAGCGCAGCCCGCCCAGGCGGCGCGGCCCGAATCGCAGGCTGCTTTCCAGTCGCCGGGCGTGCAGGAGGCGGGCACCGTCGCGCAGTTCCGGCTGGAGCTGATGGACCTGGCGCGCCGCTACAAGAGGTATCCGCGCGTCGCGCAGGACAACAACTGGGAAGGCAGGGTCGCGTTGCGCATCGCGATCGGCGAGGACGGCGCGATCTCCTCCCTGACCGTGACCAGGGGCAGCGGCCGCGTGGTGCTCGACGACGAGGCGCAGGCCATGATCCGTACCGCGAAGTCGAAGGCGACGATTCCCGCCGCGCTGCGCGGCAGGGCCTTCGTCATTGAAATTCCGGTGGATTTCTTCCTGAAGGAAGAAAAGTAGTCAGCTTTGCGGGGCGAACGCGACCACGTGGTCGACGTCCAGGCGGATGCCGATGCGCTCGCCGAGCGCGTGGTTGTGGTGGCTGGGCACCAGCGCGAGCACCTTCCTGCCGCTCTCCAGCTTTAGCGTGTACATGATCTCCGCGCCGCGGAAGGCCTTGTGCACGACCTCGGCCTGGGTGGGCGCCGCATCGTCGTGGATGACGTCGTCCGGGCGCAGCAGCACGTCGGCGAGGCAGCCCTTGCCGCAGGCGTCGCAGCCGATCTGGCAGGCGCCCGGAATGGCGCCGTCCAGGACACCGAGCTCGATCTCTACCTGCTTCGGGCTAAGCACCTTGCCCGGCAGGAACACGCCCTGGCCGACGAAGTCGGCGACGAAGCGGTTGCCCGGGCGGTGGTAGAGGTTGTAGGCCGAGTCCCACTGCTCGATGCGGCCGTCGCGCATGACGCCGATCTCGTCGGCCATCGCGAAGGCCTCGTTCTGGTCGTGCGTGACGAGAATCGCGGTGGCGCCGGAAGCCTTGATGATGTCGCGCAGCTCGTGCGAGAGGCGCTCGCGCAGGCCGGTATCGAGGTTGGAAAAGGGCTCATCCAGCAGCAGCAGTTCCGGGCGCGGTGCGAGCGCGCGCGCGAGCGCGACGCGCTGCTGCTGGCCGCCGGAAAGTTCGTGCGGGTATTTCAGCAGCAGGTCGGCGATGCCGGTGAGCGCCGCGAGTTCGCGCACGCGTTCCGCGGAATTTTTTTCATTTGAAATTCCAAAAACAATATTCCCGGCAGCTGTCAGATGAGGGAACAGCGCATGCTCCTGGAACACCATGCCGATGCGCCGCTTCTCGGGTGGCAGGCTGGTCTCGGCCGAGGAGACGACGACGCCATTTAACAGGATGCGCCCCGCGCTTGGCGTCTCGAAGCCCGCGATGCAGCGCAGCACCGTGGTCTTGCCGCAGCCGCTCGGTCCGAGCAGGCAGCCGATCGTGCCGCGCGTGAGGGCGAACGACAGGCCGCGCACGGCTTCCTGGCCGGCGGGATTGCCCTGGTAGGCGAGGTGCAGGTCCTGGATCTCGAGCAAGGACTCCATGCTCAGGATTGTATCAAGAATAATTCTTGTTAGAATCAGGAATGCTTTATTTTCAAAGGGTTGGATTTCTCGGGGCAATCTCGCTGGCCGCGGCCGCGCTGATCCTGCTGCCAATCCTCGCGGTCCTCGCCAGCGTGCTCGGCCCGGCTGGCGAAACCTGGGCGCATCTCGCGCGCACGCTGCTCGGTACCTACGTCGTGAATACGGCGCTGCTGGTCGCGTGCGTCGGGGCAGGAGTGCTGTCGATCGGCGTGCTATCGGCGTGGCTGGTGACCGCGTACCGGTTTCCAGCGCAGCGCATGCTCGAGTGGGCGCTGGTGCTGCCGCTCGCCATGCCGGCCTACGTCATGGCATATGCGTATACCGACTGGCTGCAATTCACCGGACCGGTCCAGGGACTAATGCGCGCGGCGACCGGTTGGCAGGCGCGCGAGTACTGGTTTCCCGAGATCCGCTCGATCCCGGGCGCGGCGGCGATGCTGTCGTTCGCGCTCTATCCCTACGTCTACCTGCTCGCGCGCACGGCGTTTCTCGATGTGTCGCGCAGCGCGCTGGAGGCCGGCCGCCTCGCCGGCTATTCGGCCTGGGGGAGTTTCTGGCGCGTCGCGCTGCCGATCGCGCGGCCGGCGATCGCGGCGGGCGCCGCGCTCGCGCTAATGGAGACGCTCGCTGATTTCGGCACCGTTTCGTACTTTGCGCTGGAGGTCTTCACCACCGGCATCTTCAAGGCCTGGCTGTCGATGGGCGACAGCACCGCGGCCGGCCAGTTGTCGGTGTGCCTGCTCGCCTTCGTGTTCGTCGTCCTCGCGCTGGAACGCGCCAGCCGCGGCCGCGCGGCCTATGCGAGCGGTTTGGGCAAGCGCCCGCCGCCGCAGCGGCTCTCGGGACCCGCCGCCGCGCTCGCGTTCGCGGCCTGCGCCGCGCCGGTGCTGCTCGGATTTTTGCTGCCCGCGGGCCTGCTGATCCACCTCGCCTGGTCCGACCTGGCAGCGCGCACGGGTTTTCCCATCGGCTCTCGCCTCCCGGCATTGGTGGGCAACAGCTTCATGCTGGCGGGCATCGCGGCCGTGGCGGGCGTGCTGCTCGCGACCTCCATGGCATACGCGGCGCGCCTCGCGCGCGGCCGCCTGGCCACGGTGGTGGCGTGGGCGAACCGCGCTGCCGCGCTCGGCTACGCCATCCCCGGCGCGGTGATCGCCATCGGCGTGCTAGTGCCCCTCGGGCGGCTCGACAACTGGATCGCCGGTGGTATCGAGTCGGCCTTCGGCATGAAACCCGGCCTGCTGTTGACCGGTACCATCGTCGCGCTGATCTATGCGTACCTGGTGCGCTTCCTCGCGGTGGCCTTGCAGAGCGTTGAATCAGGCCTGGCGAAGGTTACGCCGCGCATGGACGATGCGGCGCGCAGCCTGGGCGCGACGCCCGCGGCGACGCTCGCGCGCGTGCACGCGCCGCTACTCGCCTCCAGCCTGGCGAGCGCGGCGCTGCTCCTGTTCGTGGATGTGATGAAGGAGCTGCCGGCGACCTTCGCCCTGCGCCCCTTCAATTTCGACACGCTGGCGATCGAGGCCTACAACCTCGCCAAAGACGAGCGTCTGTCGGAAGCCGCCGTCCCCTCGCTCGTGATAGTCGCGATCGGGCTGGTGCCGGTACTTGTAGTCGTAAAGCGCTACTTCCAGGCCACGCGGTCGTAGATTTTCTGCGAGCCGGGCTGGTTGCGGCCCAGCACCGCGACGTTCAGCGCATCCTGCTTGAATTCGCCCAGCATTTTCAGCACCGGGTTGTCGGGCTTCACGCTGGCGACCACCGGCCACTCGTTGTTGCCTTCGGCGAAGTAGCGCTGCGCCTCGTCGCTCGCCAGGTACTCGAGGAACTTCACCGCCGCTTCGCGGTTCGGCGCGTTCTTCATCACGCCGGCGCCTGAAATATTCACGTGCGTGCCGCGGTTCGCCTGGTTGGGGAACACCACGCCGATCTTCTCGCCGATCTCGCGCTCCTCCGGCTTCGCCGAGCGCAGCAGGCGCGCGTAGTAGTACTGGTTCGAGATCGTCACGTCGCACTCGCCGGCGGCCACGCTCTTCAGCTGGTCGGTGTCGCCGCCCTTGGGCTCGCGCGCGAGGTTGTTTTTCACGCCCTGCGCCCACTGCTCCGCTTTCGCTTCGCCCAGATGGTCGATCATCGCGCCCATCAGCGACAGGTTGTAGATGTTGGTCGATGAACGCATGCAGACGCGGCCCTTCCACTTCGGCTCGGCGAGCGACTCGTAGTTCGGCAGCTCGGCGGCCTTCACCTTGGACTTGTTGTAGGCGATCACGCGCGCGCGCAGCGAAAAGCCGAACCACTGGCCGTTGGGCTCGCGATAGTTGGCGGGAATGCGCGCGTCCAGCACCGCGGATTTCACCGGCTGGAAAAAGCCAAGCTGCTCGGCGCGCCATAGGCGGCCCGCATCCACGGTCACCAGCACGTCGGCCGGGCTGCGCGCGCCCTCGTTGCGAATGCGCTCGATCAGCGCGTCTTCGCCCGCCTCGATGCGATTGACCTTGATGCCGGTCAGCTTGGTGAAGTTGGCGTACAGCGCCTCGTCGGTCTGGTAGTGGCGCGAGGAGTAGAGGTTCAGGACCTTGTTGTCCTGTGCAATCGCTGACCCCGCAAATAGCAGCGCGGAGACCATGAAAGTCTTTGTAATTACAGTCACTTGGATTCTTTGGGGCAGGGTAAAACTTAATGATAACGCTTCTCACTACTCCAAGTCAAAGCGGCGGCTCGATCCTCCGCGCCCCATTGAATCGTTGCGCCCAATAGGCGCTCTTCACGGACTCCACGCGCACCCGCGCGCCGGTCTTGGGCGCATGCACGAATTTGCCGTCGCCAAGGTAGATGCCGACATGCGAATACGGGCGCTTCAGCGTGTCGTAGAACACGAGATCGCCCGCCTGCAGTTCCGCTAGACTCACCGGCGCCCCGGCCTTGCTCTGCGCACTCGAAGTGCGGGGCAGGCGGATGTTCCAGGCTTCGAGATAGACATGCGCAACCAGCCCGCTGCAGTCGAAACCGGTGACCGGCGAATTGCCGCCGTAGCGGTAGTCGAGACCCAGGGCGAGCAGTGCCTGCAGCAAGGCTTCCGATCGCTGGGCAGGCGGCAGGGCCGCGCTGGGAGCGGGCTCGGGATTGGACATCGGCGCAGGGGTCGTCGGACCGAAGCTGCCGCAACCGGAGACGGAAATTAAAAATGCTATTTTTAACAAATAATTACGTAGCATATCTCATGCAATTTAGTGGAAATTTTAATTGAGAGCAACCACTAACCAACGAGCAGCGTTAAGACTCCTATGAGGCGTTTTCTCCTCGTCCTGTGGTTCGTTGTCCCGGTCGCGCTGGCCCAGGGCACCCTGGAAGTGATCTCGCTGCGGCACCGGACCGCCGAACAGGTCATTCCGGTGCTGCGGCCCCTGCTCGAGCCCGGCGGCGTACTCTCGGGCCAGTACAACCAGCTGATCGTCCGCACCAGCCCCGCCAACCTGGCGCAGATCCGCGCGGTGCTGGATTCCATCGACCAGCCTGCGAGGCGCCTGACCATCTCGGTGCGCTTCGATTCGGCGCAGGATTCCGCGCGCAGCGGCGTGCAGACCGACGCGCGCATCTCGAACCGCGGTTCTAGCGCTGAAGTCCGGGTCCAGGATTCCCGCTCGAGCCTGGATGAGCGCGTGGACCAGAGAATCCAGGTTCTGGAAGGCGGGCGGGCGATGATTTCGGGCGGTGAATCCCGCCCGATCCGGCAACGCCAGGTCATCCAGACGCCGAGCGGCCCGGTGATTCAGGAAACCACCGTGATCCAGGGCGCCGCGACCGGCTTCGAAGTCGTGCCGCGCATCTCGGGCAGCACGGTGACCCTGGAAATCGCGCCACAGCGCGAGCAATTCGTGCAGGGTCGCTCGGGCGCAATTCAGTCCGAGCGCGTCGCGACCACGGTCAGCGGCCGCCTCGGGGAGTGGATCGACCTCGGCGGCGCGAGCATCGCTACCTCGCGCTCCGACACGGGAATTCTTTCTTCAAGGGATAGAAACACCACCGCAAGCCGCGCCATCTGGGTGAAAGTCGAGGAACTGCGCTGAGCCCTCTGGAACGAGTATTCGCGGCAGACGGTCCACTCGCCGCGCAGGTCGAAAGCTACCGTCCGCGCGCGCAGCAGGTCGAGATGGCGCAGGCGATCCTGGGCGCCGTCCAGTCGGGCAGCATGCTCGCGGTCGAGGCCGGCACCGGCACCGGGAAAACCTTCGCCTACCTGGTTCCCGCGCTGCTCGCGGGCGGCAAGGTGATCGTTTCCACCGGCACCAAGACCTTGCAGAACCAGCTCTACGACCGCGACCTGCCGGCGGTGCGCGAAGCGCTCGCCTCGGGCTCGACCTCGGCGCTGCTCAAGGGCCGCGCGAATTACGTCTGCCTGTACCGCCTTGAGAACGCGCGCAGCGAGGGGCGCCTGGAATCGCGCGAAGATGCGGCGCGGCTGCGCAGCATCGTGCATTTCGCCGCGACGACGCTCACCGGCGATCGCGCCGACCTGGCCGAAGTCCCCGAGGACGCTCCCGTCTGGCAGCACGCCACCTCGACGCGCGAGAACTGCCTCGGGCAGGATTGCCCGAAGTACAAGGACTGCTTTGTGATGCGTGCGCGCAAGAACGCGATGGCCGCCGACGTGGTGGTGGTGAACCACCACCTGTTCTTCGCCGACGTGGCGCTGCGCGACGAAGGCATCTCCGAGCTGCTGCCCTCGTGCAACACCGTGATCTTCGACGAGGCGCACCAGCTGCCCGAGACCGCGCGCCTGTTCTTTGGCGAGACCGTGTCGACGGCGCAGCTGATCGAGCTCGCGCGCGACGCGCGCATGGAACTGCGCGCCGCGGGCGGCGCCTCACCGGAACTGGACCGCATCGCGTCGAAGCTCGACAAGGCGGCGCGCGACCTGCGCCTTTGTTTCCGCAAGGAAGGGTTGCGGCTCGGCTGGACGCAGGCGGCGCGCGAGCCGGGATTCACGGACGCGCTGCAGTCGCTCGGCCAGGCGCTGGAGGCGTTGCGCAAGCCGCTTGCAGAGCAGGCCGAGCGCTCCGAGGGCCTGGGATCCTGCGCGCGGCGCGCTTCCGAAGCCATGGGCTTGCTCGCCCGCATTCGGGAGGCAGGGCCGGCGAACGAAGTGCGCTGGATCGAAGTGTTCGGGCAGTCGCTCCAACTGCACATCACGCCCCTGATCCCGGCGGAGCTGTTCCGCAAGCAGATGCTCGACCATCCGCGCGCCTGGATCTTCACCTCGGCGACCCTGGCGATGGCCGAGGATTTCTCGCATTTCAAGAAGGAACTCGGCATCGAGGAGGCCGCCGCGCGCGCCTGGCCGAGCCCTTTCGACTTCGAGCGCCAGGCGCTGCTCTATGCGCCGAGGGGGTTGCCGCCGGATCCGAACGATCCCGCGTATACGGACGCGGTGGTCGAGGCCGCGCTGCCGGTGCTGCGCGCCAGCCGCGGCCGCGCCTTCCTGCTTTTTACTTCGCACCGGGCGCTGCGTCGCGCGCACGAATTGCTCAAGGACCGCATCGATTACCCGCTCCTGGTGCAGGGCGAGGGTTCGCGCAGCGAGCTGCTGGTGCGCTTCCGCGCCCTGGGCAACGCGGTGCTGCTCGGCGCCGCCTCATTCTGGGAAGGCGTGGACGTGCGCGGCGAGGCGCTGTCGGTGGTGCTGATCGACAAGCTGCCCTTCGCGCCGCCGGACGATCCGGTCCTTGCCGCGCGCATCGAGTCCCTGCGCGCCGAGGGGGGCAATCCCTTCATGGATTACCAGCTGCCGCAGGCGGTGCTGCAGCTAAAGCAGGGCGTCGGCCGCCTGATCCGCGACGAGGACGACCGCGGGGTGCTGGTGCTGTGCGACCCGCGCCTGCGCACCAAGGGGTACGGCCGCACGATCCGCGCCAGCCTGCCGCCGATGAAACAGACGCGCGAACTTGCCGATGTCGAGGCGTTCTTCGCTAGAATCCCCGCATGAAAATTCTCATCACAGGCGGCGGCGGGTTCCTCGGCTTCAGGCTCGCCAGGACCCTGCTGGCCCGCGGCAATCTCGGCGGCAAGGCAATCAGCGGCATCACCTTGCTGGACGGCGCCTTTCCTCCCGGCGTCGAAAA
>JANNXB010000136.1:0-2478 GCA_031409355.1 Betaproteobacteria bacterium
TCCGCGCTCAAGGTGCGTCCGGTGAACATCATGTCCTTGGCGAGGCGCTTGCCGAGGATGCGCGGCAGGCGCTGGGTGGCGCCCACCGTGCCGCGCGTCGCTTCCGGCGTGCGGAAGGACGCGGCAGGCGTCGCCACGATGAAATCGCAGGCGCCCGCGATCTCGCAGCCCGAGCCGACCGCGGGCCCTTCGACCACCGCGACGGCCGGCATCGGCAGCGCTTCCAGTGCCGCGTAGGCTGCGAAGCCTTTCATGCGGCGCTCGCGCACCTGTGCCTCGCTCATGCCCTGTCGTTCCTTCAGGTCGGCACCCGCGCAGAACACGGGACCATTGGCACGAACGAGCACGAGTTTTATTTCCTTGTTTTCCTGGATTTCCCGTGAAATCGAAATCAGCCGATCACACATATCCAGATTGAGGGCATTGCGGCTCTCCGGACGGTTCAGGGTCAGGGTCGCGACGCCGCTCTCGATGGACTGCAGGACGCTCATATCGCTTTTGCCGCTCTCAGCGCGGCAATCTTCTCTTTCGAATAGCCCAATCTTTCCGCGAGCAGCTTCTCCGTGTCGCTCCCCAGCGCGGGAGGAGCGCCGATCTCGGGGTTGTCCCAGCCGAGGAACTTGTAAGGCAGCCCGAGCGCCTTGAATTCGCCCACGCCGGGGTAATCGAAGCTGCCGACCAGGCCGCGGGCTCGGACGTGCGGGTCAGCAAGGATCTCGGCAACGTCGTTCACCGGACCGACGGGCACTTCGACTTCATCAAGCATCTTCAGAAGGTCTGCACGACCTATCTTTCCGATCGATTCGTTCAGGACTTGCATCACGTCATTTCTCTTTTGTACTCTTAATTCATTGGAACCAAACCCTAAACCCCATTCTTTCAGTCCCAATGCCTTGCACAGCGGCTCCCAATGCTGGTCGCTGGCGGTGATGTGGGCGAATTTGCCGTCCTTGCAGCGGAAAGTGGCCGAGGGCACGCGCCCGGGGTGCTCGGTGCCGAGGCGCGGGGACACTTCGCCGAGCGCGAAATACCTTGCGGCGGCGAGGGTGAGCAGCGAAACCTGGCCATCGAGCATGGAGAAATCCAGGTGCGAGCCGTGCCCGCTCTTCTCGCGCCCGGCGAGCATCGCTAGGATGCCGATCGCCACCCACAGGCCCGAGGTCAGGTCGGCGACCGGCAGGCCAGGCTTAACCGGACCGCCGCCTTTCTCGCCCGTGAGGCTCATCAGGCCGCCCATCGCCTGGAACACCGTGTCATAGCCCTTCTTGTGCGCGTAGGGACCGGTCTGGCCGAAGCCGGTGCAGGAAACGTAGACCAGCCGCGGATTGAGCGCCGAGAGCATGTTGAAGTCCAGGCCGTAGCGGCCGAGCGTGCCCGCAGGAAAGTTCTCCACCACCACATCCACCTTCTGCGCGAGCTCCCGGATGATGTTCTGGCCTTCGGCTGAGCGCAGGTTGACGGTGATCGAGGCCTTGGAGCGGTTGCAGGCGAAGTAGTAGGCGCTGTCCTGCGCGAGCTGCGGCTCGAAGCCGCGCGTCTCGTCGCCCGCGCCGGGCTGCTCGACCTTGATCACCGTGGCACCGAGCTCCGCGAGGATCATGCTGGCGAAGGGACAGGCAAGCACGCGGGAAAGATCGAGGATCGTGAGATGTTGAAGTGGCTTCATCTAAAAGCCAAAAGTGCAATTCCTGATAGAACTGTCAGTGCGCCAACCACCGTTCTCCCATTGAGTTCTTCCTTGTTCTTCAGGAGGAACACGCTCACCGGGAAGATCACCAGCGGCGTGGTGTGCACCACCAGCACCGCGAGCGCGATCTCCATATGGTTCATGGCCAGCGCGACGAAAATCGAGCCGAACGCGGTCGACACGCCGCAGCCGATGTACAGCCAGACCGCCCTGCGGTCCGCGGCGCGCAGCTGCGCCGCGATCTTCGGCCAGTCGCGCGTCGCCAGAACCTGGCAGAGCAGCGCCGCCATGGATGAAATCACGGTGCCGAACACGGCCTCCTCCCAATTGCGCATGGCGAGGCCGCGCAGCACGTTGCCCAGGCCGAATCCGGCCACCGTCATGAGGCCGACGAACAATCCCCGGCGCGCCGCCTCGGGCGAGAGCGCGCTGGCCGACCCGGCGCGCGGCTGCGTGAACCAGAGGCCGACCCAGACGATCGCCATCAGCAGGATTTCGTACCACCCAAGCCGTTCGTCCGCGAGCAGCCAGGCGCCGGCCAGCGCAAACGCGGGCGCCGTCGAGTGGAACACGCTCGCGCGCGACGGTCCGAGGATGCGCACCGCGTCGAACAGGAACCGGCGCCCGAGAAATGTGCCGACGATGCCGCCCAGCGCGAACAGGCCCGCCCCCTTCCAGTCCCAGGACCAGGGCGCCGTGCGCGCAGCGAGCTCGAACGGAAACAGCAGCGCCGGGAACAGGATGTTGGTCGCCAGCACGATGAAGAATCCCGCTTCCACCGGCATGCGCGC